>JAGBXG010000286.1 GCA_017629415.1 Pseudomonadota bacterium
ACTCTGTCGTTCGGCACGTTTTTGCAAAAAGTCGCTTTCAGACTGCAACTTATAAAATTTATAACCAATCGCTGAAAAGATACAGACAAGTATACAAGCGACAAAGATGAGGCGTCCCCAGGTGCCGCGTTCAGCTGATTTGCGTCGTTTAACGTCTTCCCTGACCTGATTTTCCACGGCAATTATTCTCCAATACGTTTGACGTTATCCAGCCCATCCAGACGACCGCCCTTTTCAGGCCCTGTATTTGGCGCTGTTTCCAAAATCAGCACTTGTTCAGGCTGAATGACCTGCAAGCCAAGCTGTTTTCCTGCAAGCGGTTCGAGCCTTTCCCGTCGGCTCAGCACTCGCAGTTCAATGCGCAGCTTTCGATTTGCCTCCAAAAGCGCCTCACGTTCCGAAATCGCAGCACTCAGTTCATATCCCAAATTCAGCTCGCGATGTCGGTAGTAAACTTGCACGATGAGCAGCACAATCACGATAAAGGTTGCCGCACATGTCAGCCAAAATCGTCCCGATCTCTGTCTTGTACCGGCAATGGTCATCAAAGCTTCACTCAATGCACGGCCGTGTGCCTTGAGCAGCATGGACATTTCGCGATCCTGTGCAGTTTTTATCTGATGTCTCGGCAGTTCGGTTCGATACACAGCCTCTCTCAGAGCCGATTCTCGTGCGTTATGCTGTGCTTCGATGATGGCCGTATTGGTCTGGCGGTTCGGATCTTTCTCCGGCCCTTCAAAAGTGGTCTGCCCATCCCCATCTACCGTATTCAAAGCCTGGTCTTCGTCCGTATGCACTGAATTTTCAGGAGATTTTTCCAAGCCGACGGCATCTTCGGCATCACTATTTACGGCATCATCTGCGTTTTCTTCACAGCCATCCGCCAAACTTTCCGTCAGGGAATCATCCAGATTCATGTTCGTGAGCTTATCATCCATGCTCTGCCCTCCTTCGCGCTATTTTATCTATGCGGTTTCACAGCTGAGGCAAATTTTTAAGGCCCGGCTATTTCGGCATAAAGCCGAATACGCCGGGCATCGTCGGCGCTATGTCGGCAACGCCTCCATACGCGCCGACTTTTTTTTGCCGGGGCAAAACCCCGTATCCCATCAAAGCGCTGCCCTTTGGAATTCCGCCAAAGGGGGCTGATGCTTTTCGGGAATGAGACAGCGCCTCTCTCCCTTGCGTGTGTTTTACTTTTAAACCCCAGTCTATTCCTGTATAATATTTGCGCTTTTTTTGGACTCATTTCCAAAAACAAATGCATTTTTTCGATAAGGAACAGGCATGATATCAATTGGTGGATATATCCATCGCGGAGAACTGGAAGAGCTATTTTGGCGCTGGATGCATAATCGCATTGAAGCGGATGATCCCGAGCGTGTCACGAAACTTATCCATTTCAATAATATTTATGCGAGCCGTTATCTTGGGATGTGGGCGCGTCAGCTGTTTACGGAACTGGCTGGAGAAACGATTCGCGAAGTTCCGATTCAGACAAAAGCAGAATTAAAAGATGCGCTTGTCACTTATCCGCACTATCGGAATGAGCATATTGACGAGTTAGTCCGCAAATATACGGCCCACCGCGAGCTTTATTATATCGAGACACCTATTCGCGCTAAATTATACTTTGCCGGCGAAGGCAACACACAGCGTCTGATTGGTTCACAGCGTATCAAACGCGCGCGCCGTTTGGCCGAAAAAGCCTCACGTCGTATTGTGGATATGATTTTCGGCGCCATCAAAAAACGCGCTGAAGATTATGCCGACATGCGTGCTCGTCAATTTGGTATTGAACGTTCTGCACTTTTAACTAGTGAAACAGAAATGATCCACGAGTTTGAGCGTGCAGAACGCAGAATCGTCGAAGATTTAAAAGAAGGTGTGGATTTTCCTCGCGTCACAGCGCCCCCTATTAATGACGTTGCTGGTCTCAAGCTTATCCTTGATCCCAAAGATGAACCCAAGCTTTATGATTATATTGAAACCCGGACACGCAGTGACATCTTTGAAGTCGAACCGCACCATAAAAAAGATTATCATGCCACTAATCTGATTATTCGCGCACGGCCTCAAAAAGACCTTCTTGTTCAGGAGCCCATTGATCCCAAACTCGTTCAAGCCATGC
This sequence comes from Pseudomonadota bacterium, assembly GCA_017629415.1. The sequence continues at coordinate 2,132 of JAGBXG010000286.1, forward strand.
GAGCTCGCGGTCTTTGGCATGGAGATATTCAAAAAGAATTCGTGAACTTTGTCTATTCCGGTGAAGATGAAGTTTTCTTAGAAATTATCTATTCCTCTTTTGCCGATCTGTTGGAATCTGAAATCGGCAATTCCATGCATGAAACGCGCATCACCGATCAGCGCACGCGCGAGGAATATACCGGCCATTTGGCAAGAAATATTGAATATTTGGTGCAATATATCTTTGCATTTGCCGCATTTCCAAGTGCACACTTAGAAGAATGTGCCATCAAAGTTTGGTCTTATTATCTGCCGGATTACTTCAATGAAGTGATGAAAAGACTCTATCGTATCGAAGATCCGACATCTTATTGAGCTCTTTCTTTCAGAGTATTCCACATTTTCGGGTCGGAAGTTACATAGCTGCGTTTTCTAACTCCCCCTGCCCCTGCGGGGAAGGGGGTGGGGGGAAGGGGCCAGGCTTATTCTTGGCTCAAAAAGAGCAAAGACATATTTTGTGATTTATTATCTTCTATGATTATCTCACTTTAAAATAGTACTGCATAAAATTCAAAAATGTATGAACTTGATGTATTCTAAGGCCATCTGCAATGACAACAGAGTGACCTGAACTGCGGTCCTCAAGCTTTACCCAGTAAATCGCTTCATTATTCACTGTTGTATTGCTGCCATAACTCATGGCAGAAGTCTCGGTACAGAATAGAATGGTGTTTCCTTGCCTTTTAAACCCTCTTTCAACTTCAAGAAAATCACCTTTGTTTGTTATCCATGTGCGCTTAAAAGCCTGGTTGATGCCCACAATGATCAATAGGATACCTATGATGGGAAATATCGCTATAAACCACGCATTCCCATCCAGTTCGCTCAAAACTTCTATCAATCCTCCTTGATTGACCAAGATACAAAACATAATGACAAAAGGAAGTGTCCAGAAAAAGCCAAAAACTAAGAAAAAATACTCTCTGTTTTTGGATTCCAGAACAGGATAGGGATTTTTCTCTATCCATTTACACTTGTGCGGCAAAGGCATCATATCGAAATTCATCGCAGAAAAAGGAGAATTGTTCGAATTCATTTCCCAGGGTTTGTTTGATGCATTCTGGACAGACGCATTTGCGCGTGGCCGTTCTGAATGATTCATATATTTCAGCGATGTATTTTGGGCTTGCTGCGATCTCTCGTCGCGTGGCCGTTCTGAACGATTCATATATTTCAGCGATGTATTTTGGGCTTGCTGCGATCTCTCATCGCGTTCCCAAGGTAATTTTTCATCCTGAAAAGGATTATAGTCATCGTTATTATAGTCATCGTTATTTTTTAAAGATTGCTGACGGTAAAAATCTGACATGATACAATTTCCAATCTCAAGCTTAAAAATTGTCCCTGTTCTATACTTCTTGGTCGAGAAGATACTGAATATAATCCATAAAAATATTCATATCTTGTGCATTAAGATTATCTGCAAGGATCATGGATGTATTCGAGTCAGGATCTGTAATTTTAACTTTATAGTAAACAACACTAGAATATCTATTTCTTCTATGATCACTTGAATTTTCAAAAGCTTCAACACAAGCACTATTGCGATAAAAAGATTTTGTTTTTCCTTTGCGAGAAAGTCCTTTTTCAATTTCTAATATATTGCCCTTGCAAGTAATCCAAACATTAGCAAACGCATAATATATGCCAGCAATTATGAGAATGATTCCAGCGGCAGGGAATAACAAGAATAATAAATCATCATGCTGTCCCTTCAATATTTCCAGAAATCCGCCGCGTTCTTCTGCAAGCATGTTCATGATAAACATACTGAGTGCAAACCACCCGATACCAAAAATCAAACAGGCAGGACTTTTATAACCCACTTTTAGCACACGATATGGCGTTGTCTCTATCCATTCGCATTTGGCAGGCAAAGGCATGGTATGCCTAAACTTGGAAGCTTGAAAACTGCTTTGCTGGGGTGCCAAAGAAGCCGAGGACGCAGCATTCGCATGAGATGAGATGTTTTGATTCGATTGAAAGAAATCAGAACGATTTTTCTTAGTTTTTGAGGTCGATTGCGATGCATTATCCCAAGGAAGTTGCTCGTCCTGGAAAGAAGAATAACGTTCTCCAGAAGTGGTTTCCCCTTGAGAAGGATACGTATTGCCCGAAGTCGTGGGCTGAAAAAATTCTTGAGAAGAATAATTTTTTCCAGTTGTCGTAGGTTGAAAAAAATCCTGATCAAATGGATTCTGATGATTTTTCATGATTGTTCTGCCTGCTTCCAAAGACGAAAATAATAAAAGCCGTTTCAGCATCAGCCTTTATACAGTCATATTAAGTACCACAGGGCATATAAAACAACAAAATACTTCCAGCAGACACAGGCCAACAGTTCTTATTTCCTCAATCATCACATCCATTCTGCGGCAAAACAACGTTAGCCTTTACGAATTTGTTAAGTTCCCCCAATCGGAATAGCTCCGCCACAAAACGTCAGAAAACCGTACCTGTCACTCCCTGTTACTCCCCTAAAAAAACCATATTTTACAGAATTCCAAAGGAGTTCATTTCCTTCGGTGTAGCAGGGACAAAGCCCCGGCGAGGGTTGGGCGGAAACCCCAAAAGTAAAAAAAATAAAAAAAAATCGTCACAACGGGATCTCGATTGGCATCACACGGGGTGTAAGGATGTCTAATTATCTGTCAAAGTGAGAGATGAACAGGCATTTCATAACCCAACGGAGGTTCTAAGATGGGTGACATCGACAGAACGAGCAAAGTTTTTGTTCAGAAACCCGAAGTTTTTCAGGATATTTTTAAGCTTGTTTTTCGTGATATTCAGATGGCAATAAGCGAACCCAAGCCCATGGATCCTGAAAGTCTTTTTGTTCAGCGTTTGCCTGCAAGTGGCAAAGACAAACGCAGCCACAGGCGTCATCGGGCGAAAAAGGCCTTAATGCTTGCCAGGTTTTCGCGTGATGTCATCAAAACTTGTGTTTGTGCATCCGGTGATGAGGCAGATTACATCGTTTTGGGAGTAGAAAACCAATCTTATGCAGACAGATTTATGCCGGCTCGAGTGATGATTTATGATGCCTTAACCTTGCATACCCAAATGCAATCGCTTAAATTTGAGCATGAGACAAACAAAGACTTAGGCAATTTTTTAAGCGGTGTGCCATCAGAGGCAATGCTTAAGCCGGTGATTACAGCAGTTTGTTATTTTGGCACAAAACCTTGGGATGGTCCTAGCAGTCTTCATGAAATGCTCAATATTAAAAATCCCAAGCTGAAAGCGTTTGTGCCAGATTACCCCATTTGTATTATTGATCCACATCGTTTATCTGAAGAGGAACTTGAGGTTTTGGACACATCGCTTCGCGAAGTTTTTATGTGTATCAAAGCCTCACGGGATAGAAAAAGCCTCAAAGAGATTGTAAACTCAAGTTCTCGGTTCCAACACATGGATCCCGATGCCATTAATCTTATCAGTGCAGCTTTAGATATCGATATTCAAAGCCATTCAAATCAAAAGGAAATCAATATGTGCCAAGCCGTTGAAGAGTGGAAACAAGAGTTATTAGATGCAGGATATGCCAATGGGGAAAAAGCAGGATATGCCAATGGGGAAAAAGCAGGATATGCCAATGGGGAAAAAGCAGGATATGCCAATGGGGAAAAAGCAGGATATGCCAATGGTAAAGCTCAAATTGCTAAAAACATGTTAAATACCGGTAGCTTTTCATTGGAGCAAATTGCGTTACTGACTGAATTGCCGATACAAACGGTGCAAGAACTGGCGTGTTTATTATAATCTTACTTGATTTGTATTGCTGTGTCCTGTGCATTGAGCTCACATGTTGTGGGCTGTACGGAATGCCAAAGGGGCTTGAGCCCCTTTGGCGTGTTTTGGGGCGGAGCCCCAATGGGGTCTGGGGCGAAGCCCCGGCCGGGGGTAGGCGCGTATTTGCACAGCAAATAGCGCCGCAGGGGCTTGGCCCCCTTTAAAAAATATGAAAACAACGCACAAAAAAACGCCGTTTCCAGCATCTGAAAACGGCGTTGAGCTCAGATAACGTATTCTTTACAGTCCGCCAAAGAAGACGGAGACACCCGCTTGCCAGAGGACATTGCTGAATGAATTTTCGGCTTCATCGTAGGCGTTGGTATAGACGTTGAATTCGGGCTGGAACCAGACGCCATCGGTCAGGCGCAGGGGAAGGCCGATCATCAAGCCGACATAGAAGCCTGAATTGTTCCAGATATCGGCGCGTTCATCGGTTTCGGCGACATAGATGCCGAGAAGTTTGGGGCCAAACGCAAGCCCGACATAGGGATTGAAATGGTATTCCATGAGGAGCGGCAGCTGGAAAGCAAGCACGTGTGAACTGGGATCGTCCATGCCATTTGAGCGTACCCACTGGTAGCCGGCTTCGAGACCGAGTGAGAGGTCGAAATCACCGCGCAGGAACTGGTATTTGGCACCGACCTGTGCGCCGAGGAAATTGATTTTAAGGCCGATATCGAGGTTTTCGGCGGCACCATAGCGAATGGCCGCTTCAAAGTTAGGATCGGCGGAAGGCTGTGTATCGCCGTCACCGCCTGTACCGGTGGAAGCAATCGCCCATCGAATTTCGCCTTCGGGCACAACACCGGCTGTTTGCATTGTGCTGACGGAAGCGCATGATGTCAGCCCAAGAGCAAGTAAAATGAAAAAGATAAATGACAGTGCATGAGTGTGTTTCATCACTATATCCATTGCGTTTAAAAGCCTTTTTAAGCGATGCGTTCAAAAGGCATGAAAAAGATATCGTAAAAAGTGCAGGCGACAGAGGCTCACACCTTTCGGCAACCTCCTATCAACCGACATGTGGTTATAATTATTCCATTTAAAAATGGAAACCTACATTTTTGTCCTTTCTTGCTGAACGAGGAGGTCAATTTCGGCCTGTATTTGTTCTTTGGGTGTTTTTTCCATGATACGGGTGATAATTTTATCGATGAGCGGACCTGCAGCCGGGCATGAATTTGCGATAGTGCAATCGTGTAAAGTGGTAGCCGTATTTGTGCATGGGCATAAAACAGAATTGGCATACATGGAGAGATCGGCGCGGCCTGCAGGTTCAAGCAGTGCATAGATTTCCTCGTGTCCAGGATATGGACAATTTTCGAGAGCTCGAGCACGAGCTTTTTGTTTGGCTTCGGCCGAAGCGGGTGCGGGTGCCGTCAGAACGGCATCGACATAAGCGAGCATGCGTTCGAGATTTCCACCGCCTTCGATGGCGACGCCATTGACGTAGAATGAGGGTGTGCCCATCACGCCGGTTTTTTGGGCATCTTCGATATCTTCCATGACAATGACACCGTAATCATGTCCTTTGATGGGATCGAAGATTTCATCAGGCGTTGTGCCAAGTTGTTCGAGAATTTGTGTGAGATAAGCGGGGGTAATACTGGCTTGATTTTCGAAGAGCTGATCATGAATTTCCCAGAATTTGCCCTGACTTTGAGCATAAGCGCTGACCAAAGAGGCCGCAGCGGCATAGGGATGAATCGTCGTCAACGGCATTTGTTTGAAGACGATTGTGACAGCATCTGGTCTGGCTTGCTGAACTTTATGAATGGCTTGTGCCGCGCGAGCACAGAATGGACATTGAAAATCGCTGTAAACGACGATTTCAACGGGAGCTGTAGCCTGTCCTAAACGCGGTCTATTTTCGAGGCGGACATCGGCAGGATTTGCCATGGCACGAGCTTCAGCTTTAGCCAAACCTTGGATTTGCAATATCTCCAGTCCATTGCTCATATAAAACTGAATATCCGAGCTTAAGATATGGGCTTCATGACATGTTTTGCCGGCGCTGAGCAAGGTATCGAGATTTTCATAACGCGTCAGTTCTTCTTCAGCGCAGGGATTGGGTATCACACTTGCGATATCATGAAAAACGGTCTGCTGTTCAGCACTGAGATGGCTGGGAACAAGCGATGTGGCCTGTGTTGCACAGCCTGCTGCCATCAAGCTGGTCAGAATGCCAGCACATACGAGAGAAGATAATGGCTTCATAAATTGTCCTTATTGAGCTGCCTGAAATCTACGTCTTTCGGTAAAAGCTACACGCCATACACCATCTTTGGCATCCTTAAGCCAGCGGTAGCTGATGATGGCATCATCCATGCGTTTTTGTCCCGTTTCATCGATATAAGTCGATACTTGCCGAGTATGAACTGTAGCGGAAGTCCGTGTCAGCTGCGAAAATTCCACAGCTTTAATATCAAGCTTGAGATTTGCCAACCCCATGGCGCGCTCGGCATAATTTCGTTCTAGTTCAGGATATTTGATACGTTCAGCAATAAAATCAGCCATATAGGCATCCAAATTTTTGCTGTTTGCATTCTGAACATGGCGTGCCATTGCGTCTCTAATTTCTTTAGCCTCTTGCGGAAATTTGGCCTCAACCTTGGCAGATTCAGCTGTTGTGGCTTTATCAGCAATTTTTTCTTCAGGACTATCGGATTTGATTTCATCATCGCCATCAAGGGCAAAAGCCGGCAAAGCCACGCTTAAAGCAAAGAGGACAGCAGCAAAGCCAAAAATGAAATATTTGCTGAATATTTTCATAAGACATCCTTAAAATTTGAGTTATCCCCCCCAAAAAACACCGCCACATGATACCATATTTCAGCACAATGTGGCGGTGATTATGTCATAGACGGCATCAGTTAATACCGTGAACTATCCACATAAACCTCGTCTGCGGATACGAGATCGGGACATTGACTCAGTTCAGCGTCTATGGGTAAAGGATAAGGCATGCTGTAAACCATGTCTTTGGCGAAATCATAATAATAAAGGATAGGCAAAACATCGCCCACAACGAGATCATCAATCGGTTTTGTACTGTAATAGCGATGATGCAAAGGCTCGGGATCTTTGTCATCCGACGGATTGAATGCATACACCACTTCCCAGATGGGACGCACATGAGTATTCAAGTTTTTGCTCAATTTCCTGAAATCTTTTTCTGACTTGGCATTCTGCAATGCCGAAGTTTGAAGAATATAAAACGCTGCAGATTCAGATGGCAGCAGACGGATTTTTTCAACCGTTGCCAATGTTTTTCGACCACAACTCAATATGGATTTTGTATGTTTTAATGGCAAGCGATGATAACCCTCATTTTTACCCAAAACCATAAATTTCATAAC
>JAGBXG010000287.1 GCA_017629415.1 Pseudomonadota bacterium
GATCTTCTCCGGTGAGCAGCGCCAGGGCTTCTGGTGCGATGGGTTCGCCGGTGGCGATGGCGTTCGCAAAGCCTTTGCGGATACGCAACATATTACGCTGCATCATATTGACCATGACAACGGCCAATCCGGCGCCTAAAACAAGGGCGATCAGGCCGGCAATCAATATTTTTGTACGCAGTTCATCGCGAGACTTGTTGGCAGCCAGCAAATTGGTGACGACGTACAAGTCTGTTTCTTCATTTTCATTCCATGTCCAGCGTACGCGCGAGAAGGCGATGGGTCGTTCGACGTCGTTTCTGGTGGCGTAAACGGCATTCGCCGAAGCTTTGTCATAGCTGATCCAGTTGTCTGTATTTTGGTGAGACATGACATGGAAGCTGCCTGATTCGAAGGCATTGCGGACATCTGCGGAGGCATTGGTATAGAGGATGCGGTTTGTATTGCTGGCTTCATCTCCGAATTTGGGACTTGAATAAGCCATCATGAGGTTGACATAGTTTGGCAGTGAACGCGCGTAAGCTTCGTTCATACTGGCTGAAAGTTCGAGTCCGGAGACGACGATTCCGATGAGGTTATTCTCTTGCATGACTGGCGAGACGACGGCCATATACATTTTTTGATCCCAGACGAAGTGTCCGAATTTAGGTTTTTGTGTCTGGGTGACCTCAGCGAGTATGGGTTGTACTTCATCATAACGCTTGCCGGCGGCAGGGTTGACTTTTTTGGTGCTGATGCCATGTGCGATGAGCAGGGAGGAAACCACGCCGTCTTTCATGGGAACGGCAGCGAAAGCGAGCAGCAGATCGGGGGATTTTTTCCACCAGTTAGCAGCTGGACGTTGTGTCATCATGCTGCCTTCTGGGGCTTTCATCAGTTCGCTGCGTGTCGATTCGTATTGTTTAAGTGCTGAATCTTGCTTTTGTTTCCAGTTGATGAGGCTGTTATATACGGCTTCAGGCCAGCGGTTGCTTTCATTTTTTCGCAATTCTTCTGCGGTTGAAGCCATTAATTTGGTTCGAACGAGTCCCAATTCCTGGACTAATTTTGAATCGGAAGCCAAATCGTGGGCTTGAGCATGCAAGCTTGCTTCTGCGTTGAGCAGTTTTTCGCGCAAAATATCCTGAACTCGTGAGTGTTCGGATTCGATAATTTCATTCGGGAGGTTTGTTGCACCGCCTGCGAAAAAATAAACACTTCCTGTCAGCAGGGATATCAACAATGAAATCGCCAATACTGCCTTAAGTTTATACATACCAGGTATCTCCAGATAGATCAGTTCGGCCCCATCGCCGCAACCTTTTAATATGGCACAAATCTTGCGATTTCTGCAAGCATTTCACAGCGTGATGCAACATTTTCGTTTGTCGAATTTCCGAAGCATGTGATTTCTGTGGGTATGTAAAGTTTTTGTGTTTTTTACCTCCTTCCAAGGCGCGGAGTACGCAAAGTTTTTGGGGGCTTGAGCCCCAAACCTCGCCAAGGGGCTCAAGCCCCTGGAAGCCGCCATAGATTTGACGTTTTTATGAGTTAGCCGGAGGATACTGCATGCTGATGTTTAGGGCCAAAATGTGATTGGGGTGCGCAATTTGCGCGGCGTATGGAGCCATTTTGGCGCAATAGCCGCGCAACGCAAGGCGTATGGAGGCCGAAGGCCGACATAGCCGCGCGCAAAAAAATTGCCTCTTTCATGTGCTTTGTGATAAACGTCCGGTTTAGCTGACGGGGCGGTATTGCCGCAAAGACAGTGCCTGAGAATGCACCCGTTGAACCTGTACGGATAATGCCGGCGTAGGGATTCAGCTTGCGACAATCTGCGATGCAGAAATTATCGGAATTCTGAGCCTATTTGCTGTGTGTATGTTCGAGCGCATCAGAATTTCAGTCGTATGGAGACGAAAGATGTGTTTGACATGCCATGTGAACCATCAACAATTTCATGTGCGGCATCTCCAAAGCCATGCCTTGTGGCGGTGCTTTTCACCGTGTCTGTCAGCTTTTTTCATTTTGCTCATTCCTGTTTTCATTTTTTTATGGAGTTTTTATGAAAAAATCGCTGTTTATCTTGGCTTGTCTGGTTATGTTTGGCTGTCATGAATCTGAAAATGACACTTCAAATTTGCCTTCAAATGATGGTCAAAGTGGCAAACTTAAAGTTTCGCAAAAAGTCACGCAAGTTTATTCCGAAACCGATAATGTGGAATCCGTACGTGCCATCGTGGATGGAACGCATGTGCCGTCAGCGATTGTCGTCAGTTCAAAAGCCCGGACTGTCAGGGAAATTTGGCTCGATGGCGATAAAATTGTTCAGGCTGCTGCATTTCATGATGCCGAAGGCAAGGCCGATGATGAATTTACGAACTCCGCGGTGTTGAGCGAAGGCGTTTACTTACTGACAAAGACGATTTTATCGCGAGAAGATGACAAAATCGTCGATTGCAGCGGCGAATTGTATGTGGCACATGCCGGTGAACCGGTTTCTGTGTCGGTCGGGGCGATGCCCGATGCGGTGGCCATTACGCCGGATAAGCGATATGCCATTACGGCAGATGAGCGCGACAGCGAAGCCGAAGCCTGGGGAAAATGTCCGGTAGCCAGCGAAATGCCCAGTGTGACATTCGTCTCACTGAAAGATAACATTGCGACTTCTGAAGTCGTTAAAACTGTTCAGTTTACGCAAAATGCCCTGGGGCCGCGTGAACCCGAATATGTGGCCGTTTCTTCAGATAATGACACAGTGGCGGTGACATTGCAGGACAGTCATGAGGTGGCCATTTTGAAAATTTCTGAGGTGATGGCGGCTTCGGGCAGCATTCTGGATGAATCTGTGGCTAAAATTGTTCAGCTTCCGGCTAATGCCTCAGGTGCAAATCCTTGGCCGGATGGTATTGCTGCTTTTGAAGTTGAAGAAAAAACATATTTTGTCATTGCCGGAGAATGGAATGACACTTTAATCATTATAGATGCGGAAGGCACTGTTGTTTCCAATACCATGGTCACAGAACGTGAGGTGCCGACCTCATTCCCATGCATTGAAGATAACGAATCGCCGCGTTACAGTCCGGATTCGGTGACAACCTTTGAAATCGACGGCAAAGTGTATGCGGCTGCCACTTTGAGATTTGCAGGTGCTGTGATTATTTATGATGTGACCAATCCTCAGCAACCGCAGTTTGTTCATATTGAGGCTGTCGGAGAATCGGATACCACTGGCTGTTCTCAAGACGGTTCCCGAGTTTACCCCGAAGGCATATCGTCCGGAAATGGTTATATCTGGACCGCCAACGAAGGCGAAAACTCCGTCACCGTCTTCAAAGTGGAACCATAAATTTATAGGGCATCACCCCAACCCCTCTCCAACGGAGAGGGGCTTTGACCTCACTATCGCCCTTCGTGCGTTCTCTCCCACTGGGAGAGAAACCTGATTCGCTGCGCTCATCAAAGCAAACTCAAGTTTGCTGGCAGAAAATACGAATGATTCAACTTATGAAAACCGTCCATGATTGCGGGATTCCAAAGGGGCTATGCTCAAATATATGACCTAAGGAATGTCTGAACCATTGCTTTTTTACGTATGAGGGGGCCAAGCCCCCGGCGCCGCTATTTTCAAGCAAATACGCGGCTACCCCCGATGCGGGGCTACGGCCCCGCAACGCCCTGCCCGTGTTTGATTCAGATATTTCCTATGAATGAATGCCGGTGCATCCGTCGATTTTTTTGTGTGTTTTACGATTTGTCTGGCAGATAAAAACATCAATATATAGAGTTGGTTTAAAAGGAAGCTGTGGTCTGCGGCAAAACGTATGCTAAACCGCAAATCACAGTGGCTCTATAATTTTTTTAGATGTGTTTTTAGGTTTTCCGGTGTCCGTCATTAGAAATTTGCAAAAATCCTTTGTTTTGTTGTCGATTTTGGGTTTTCTGGGATGTTCGTCTTCTCGCGAATGTCCGCTGCCTGCTGCCATGGAAGTGGAAGCAGAGGCTGGTTGTGCTGTTCCCAGGGTCGGCCAGGGCATGGTGTATGAAAAATGGGATGCTCAAAGTGCGCTTGTTCATCTTTATCGCGGCGGTCCCGTGTTTGATGTGGGGGCACCGGAAGGCCAAAAATATCTCGAACGTTCTGGGGCAACGCCCTGGCTGAATGCCGAGTGGATTTCTGCAGAACAGGCGGCAGCTGATGAACTGGGATGGGCTTCTGAACGATATGTCAGATGGCTGGCTGCTGCCAGCGGTACAATACATTTTCCCTTTTATCCCGAAGACTGGCCAGGCGAACTTTCGGTTGAAGTGGCTTTGAGGCCCAAGATGAATGCCTCTATGGCTGTACGGTTTTATAAACCCGATGGAAACGGCGGAAGAGTTTGGTCGGAACCTCTTACGGCTGATTTGACACCGGGATGGCATGGATACCGATGGCGCGTACCAAGAGAATATTTGTCTAAAGACGGCATGCAGCTGA
>JAGBXG010000288.1 GCA_017629415.1 Pseudomonadota bacterium
ACGGCATAGCCGAAGCACGTAAGGCGTATGCCGGACGAAGGACGGCATAGCCGAAGCACGAAAGGCGTATGCCGGACGAAGGACGGCATAGCCGAAGCCTCCAATGCTTTAAAAGGGTTAAAATTACCCATTTTAAGGGAATGACTTAATATAAAAGTGGAGTTTGCCATGGATAGGCAAACACGCTTCACTGTATGGAGGCTTTATGAAGAAGATATTTTGCTGCCTGGCGGCTCTGACGATGGGGTTATCTTGTTCCGTTGCCATTGCTCAGACGCCTCAGCCCGTTAATGATACTGCTTTTACTGTGCAAGTGGCTTCGCAGCGTATGGCTTTGGCTGTTGCGCCGGTCAGTGGTGCCGGCGGAGCAACGGCTGCGATCGATAAGATGCTTAACCATACACTCAAGCTGACGGGCTTGTTCGATATGGTGCCTGTAGGTTCGTTTTTGCCTGGTTTGGCAACTGAATCCCATGCCAGTACGAATTATGACGGCTGGTTTTCGTCGGGGGCACAAGTCGTCATCAAGAGCGAAGTCAAATTGAACGGCAATGCGCTTGTCTTGGATTTTGGTCTGTATGATGCCCACGAAAAACGCCGGATTCCCCTTGATTATGGCAATCAAAACGCCACTGTTGATAAATATTCTGCACCCGTTTATGCTTTTGTGAATGCTGTTGTGCAATATTTTACCGGCGAACCTGGATTCTTTGGGCAATCGATGCTGGCGGTAACCCGCGAGGGCAAGGGAAAGGGCGCAAGAGTCGTGACGATGATGACGGATGGCAACGGCATTTCTCGCGTGACGCGTTCAAGTGCCATTGAAATGCTGCCTTCATGGGGGCCAAGCGGCTCCGTTTTGCTGACCAGCTATGCCAAAGGCAATCCGGATTTGTATTCCGTTGTCAACGGAGCTGGCCGGCGTATTTCGTCACATCTTGGCATGAACAGCGGTGCCAAATATTGCGCAGGTTCAGGAAAGATTGCCCTGACTTTGTCTAAAGACGGCGATGCAGAAATTTATACCATGAATGCCGATGGATCGGGTCTAAAACGCCTGACGACGAATCGCGCCATCGATACATCTCCCGTGTGGTCTCCCGATTGCTCACGGATTGCTTTTGTGTCTGATCGCGGCGGAAATCCGCAAATTTATACGATGAATGCCGATGGTTCCGGGGTTTCAAGACTGACCGTAGTCGGCAATTACAACACCAATCCAGCCTGGAGCAAAAAAAATCAAATTGCTTTCAGTGCGCGTGATGAACAACACAGCCTCGACATTTTTGTCATCAATGCTGACGGCTCGGATCTTACCCGTATTACACAGCAGCAAGGCAAAAACGACAGTCCAACTTGGTCTCCTGACGGCAGATACCTGGCATTTTCATCCACGCGAGATGGCGGAAGCCGAATTTATATCAGCACTGCCGATGGCAAATCCCAAGCTGCAGCCACGACTTCGGGTTGGTATGAAAATCCCGTCTGGGGACGGTAGTTTCATCCGATAATTTGCAATATTTCTTGGGGCTTGGCCCCAACCCCCGCCAAGGGGTTAACACGCATGCTCGTGAGATATTTTATGAAAATTTCTATGATTAAAAAAATAGCTTGCACACTGCCTTTTGTATGCCTGATGGCTTGTGCCAGCCAGGAACCAGCCACCGATTTACTTAACAGTGCCCAGGATGCCATGAACAATGCCGGCAATGCCCAGGAATGTGCGGCCGAGACTTATGCTTTGGCTCAAGCTGCACTCAAGCAAGCCCAGGAAGCTCAGGCTGCAGGTGACGAAGAACTTGCCAAACAAAAAGCCAGACTGGCACAAACTTTGGCAGAACAAGCCAAACAAGAAGCCGAAATGAACGCCGAAGACTGTGAACGGCGTAAAAATGCCTCTGCGGCCATTGATGAAAAACTCAATGTCGTCGATGAATTGGCAGATACCACGGAATTTGTCCTCGATGAATCGTTCAAAGTCATCTATTTTGACTTTGATGAATCCTTCCTTTCGACACAAGCCGTTCAGGACTTACAGGCGAATGTTGCTGTGCTGAAATCTAAACCTGAAATGACCGTCATTCTTGCCGCACATACCGACGAACGCGGCACTACAGAATATAACCTTGCCTTGTCTCAAAAACGTGGAGATGCTGTCAAAGGACATGCCCAAAGCATGGGCGTTGACGGTTCACGCATGGCAGTTGTGCCCTACGGCAAAGAAAAACCTGCTTCCAGCGGCAGCCGCGAACAGGATTATGCCCTCAATCGCCGTGTCGAATTCATCGCGAGATAATCTATGCTTCTTCGTGCTTTCAAATGGTGGATGACACTTGGTATTTGTCTATTAATGCCAAACATGTCAGCTGCTCAGGACAACACCTCTAAAACTGAGGCCAAAGCCGAACAAACAGCGCAAAAAGCTGCGGCCAAAGATGCCTTGTCTGCCCTTTCAGCTTCAGAAAAAGCCATGGCTGAACCGCCTAAAATTGAATCCGGGGCAGGAGAAGCTGGACAAACAGCCATCAATGATCAGGCCATTACTTTAGGTGTCGATCCGCTCAGCCTCATCACAGTCACACCCGGAGGTCCACCTGTCCGCATCCCCATTGCCGTGCCTGATTCCCTAAAAATTGGGGATAATGTCGATGAAACAGGTCTCGGCCATGCACTTGCAGACGTGATTCGCAACGATTTGACCATGAGCGGCCTTTTCGAAGTCATGCCGGTCGAAACATATGCACTCGTCAATGCTGCAAAAGAAGGCATTTCACCTTCTACGATTCAGTTTGACAGCTGGTACAATGTCGGTGCATCCATCCTGGTCAAAGCACACTACACTGTTCAGCATGACAAAGCCGAATTTGGTTTTGCCGTATTTAATATTGATTCAGCCTCTCTTGTTCCGCTTGAATTCGGCACGCGTCAAGTCACACAAAGTAATTTCCGTGCTGTTGCCCACGAATTTGTCAATAAACTTATCGGATTCTATACGGGTACAGATGGCTGTTTTGGCACGCGCATTCTATTTGCTGCGCAAGGCAAAAATAATTTCCGTAAAATTCGTGCATTCGACACCGATGGATTTGGTACCTCAACTTATGATTTGCCCGAAGCCATCAACGTCATGCCCGAATGGGGGCCTGGCGGCTCCTTGCTTTTTACGCAACTGACCTCCAAAGGCGACAATATCTTTTCTTACGATGGCAAAACCCTGACACAGCTGACAGATTTTGAAGGCTGGGCTTCTGGCGCAGATTATTGTGCCAAAAATGGCAAAATTGCTTTTACAGGAGCTCGCGAAGAAAATAGCAATATTTATATCATGAATGCCGATGGCACTGATCTGGTTCAGCTGACCAACATGCCGGATTCGATTCAAACATCACCGTCTTGGTCACCGGATTGCAAACAGCTGGCATTCGTTTCCAGCTACTCCGGCCGGCCTCAAATCTATATCATCAATGCTGATGGCACAGGTATGCGCCGTCTGACTTGGGTAGGCAATTACAACACAACCCCGGACTGGTCTCCCAAAGGCGATTTGATTGCCTTTACGGCACGTGATGAACGCAATGTCTTCGATATTTTCACCATCAACGTCAGTTCCGGTGAAGTGACGCGTCTGACGCAGGATCAAGGCCACAACCGCGAGCCTTCCTGGTCGCCGGACGGTCGTTATCTCGTCTTTGAATCCACACGAGATGGTAAACAGCCGCGAATTTACTTGATGAATCATGACGGTCGCTGGCAAACACGCCTTTCACCGCTTCCCGGCCTTAAAACGCCAACTTGGCACCGCTAAAATACACTTTTTGCAATAATTATTCGTCGTATTGAATACCAGGGCTAACGGGCTTTGCCCGATACGCCCTGAACTATCGCCGCTATGCTCTGCATACGCGGCGATTTTTTTATTTTATCGGTTCACCCCTCTTGATGCTGTACGGCCAAAGTCTGGAGTAATGCCAGTGGCTGTTGCGTCATTTGGGCAATCTCATTCAAAGACAAACCACTGTTTTGAATCTAAGTCTTGAGGATCGCTTTTTCGCCGTTGGCGTAGCCTTCATCGCGTAACTCTTGTTTCCATTCTTCGACAGCTTGGCACATATTGTTCTCCTTTTTTTGGTCATCTACAGGAATATCGATATCTAACAATGTATTAATGAGGTGGATGGCATCGGGATCCATGTGTTGGAACCGATGACTGGAGTTTACAATCTCTTTGAGCGATTTGCTATGAGGTGACGCTTTTAAGCATAGAAAAACCTCGCGAAGGGATGTTTCCAGGCGTTGCATCTGCTCATCTGTAAGACGATGCGGATCGATGATATGAATCGGATAATCCGGAATAAATGATTTAAGCTCAGAATCATGCATTTCAAGGATTTCATGCAGACTGCGCGGTCCATCCCATGGCTTGATGCCAAAATAACAAACAACGGTCATAACCGGCTTGAGTTTGATACCTTTGGGCACACCGGTTAAAAAAGCATCCGGAGATTCTTGAGGATGTGTCTGTGCCTTGAGAGCTTCCATTTGTATATGGAATGTCATGGCATCGTAAATCATGACACGCGCAGGCATCAAGCCATCCACATAAGACTGATTTTCAATCGCAAGCAACATATAATCGGTCAAATCATCGGTGGCGCAGACACAGTCTTTGACAATATCTCGCGCGAATTTGGCCATCAATGCCGCTTTTCGCATCTTTTGACGTTTCCGCTCTCGTTTGTTTTTGCCTGTGCCAGGGGGAAGCCGTTTTATAAACAGCATTTCTGGCTCCATCGGCACCATTTCATCAATCGTCGTACGCCTGCCGTCCAAAAGAAGTTTGAAAACATCCCGAAAGACATCCGGTTTCTGCACAAAAACTTTGCTCACACTGTCCAAGTTTCCCATGTTGGAACCTCCGTTTGGGCTGGGAGCACCTCCTCATCATCGACATCGACAGTTCATCAGATGCTCATACACCCCGTGTGATGCCAATCAGAAACCCGTTGTGACGATTTTTTTCATCTTTTCTGTTTTTATAAAATTTTCACATCATACATTGTCCCTTTATCCCAAAGCCAGACAAAGGGATGCGGTTCAACTCATTGCCTTTTTTATCGCCTCAACTCAAACCCTCATTCATGCTATAAAATCATGATTTCTGTCTTGTCAAACCATAGGTTTGAATATAACTCTCGAGTTTGCATTTCATGTTCCTAAGTTGCGTACACGTTGATATATGCGCTTTTGGAATGATGATAATAAGATGAAGGTCAGTAATCGATAAAAACGTTAAAGAATCTCCAAATTATGGCATAACGCCCGA
>JAGBXG010000289.1 GCA_017629415.1 Pseudomonadota bacterium
TATCGAAACACCTTATGCCGCAGATTTCCCGCACCTCGTTTCTATCTCGCGCCGTTTGTCCAAATTCTTTACAGCTGGCGATGCCTGGGAAGCTCCGCTTGTTTATTTCGAACCCAAACGCGATCTGCGTTACGATACCTCTGAACCCGCGTACTTTACACGTGATCAGCTTGGGTTAGACTAAACCCACAGAATGCGCAAAGTTCTCCTGAGGCTCCCCCCACGCCAAGGGGCCCTCAATGAGCCCCTGCTCATTCAGCATCCCTGCAACATACCCATTCGTACGTGATTTGCGATTTTGCGTACACCATAGGGCAACGCGATTTGCGCGGCGTATTGAGCCATCCGGCGAAATAGCCGCGCAACGCAAGGCGTATGCCGGTCTCAAAAGACCGGCATAGCCGCGCGCAAATGTGCCTCTCCCACACATAGACACCTCGCAACGCCCCGCGAGAAATATTGTTTTCATCCTTTTTCAAGCGCATATTCGGATCTGTGTCCCGGTTATTCTCATCCGAGCCAGTCATTCCAAAGAGGTCAATCATGAGCGACGAAATCCAGAAGCCTGCCACCGAAGAAGTTCCTCAGTATGTTCCTCAACCTCGCGGGGATGCACGCATTGCCGGCATCAATACCGAAGCCGTGGATGCCCGTTTGGCAGAAGTCACCGATTTTTTCCTCAAGCACTGTGACGAAGCCGATTATCGCAACCTCGACTGGTATCTGTGGCGAATGCAGCTCAAATATGCCGTGGGCGATGATATCGTCGAAGTCGTGGATGATGCTTTTTTGGCGGCTAAATGCCTGCATGACAAACATGCTATGCATCTTGAGCTCAAGCCGCCTGAAATGTTCATGACGCGCCGAATCACACCGGTTGAACTCGGCATTATCAGTGGCATGCCCATGCTGACGCTTGAATTTTCAGCCGTTTACGGCCTGCCACTCATGATGGTGCTTGGACAAACAGCTCCGGAAGATATCCTGAATGAAGCCAATATCATGACTTCTTTCTTCAGACGCGGTTTCTGCGCCGATTTCAGAGAATTTACAGGACTTTCAGCCGTTATTTATGCCGGTGTCATTGCCGCTATCGGCCGTGGTTTCGATGATGAAGCAACTTTGGGGCTCAATACATATGCCAAAGCGCGAGATTCCTTGCGTGGCATGCCGCCTGCAGCATTGCTGCCCAAAATCAAGCGTTATGATGCCCTCAATACCGCACTTGCCTGCCTTTGTGCCGGCAATTTCGAGCTTATCGGTGACATCCTGGCTCCCGAAGCCGAAGCTTTTGCCGAAGAACAAGCACGACGATCCGGAGCAACCTGGTTAAATCCAGACAAAATGCCGCCGCCCAAGTACTTCGATTTGTCCATTCTGACCATCCTTGCTTTGGCCGCTTTGCGTGGAAAAATCATTGAATTGCCCAAAACTGGAGCCATCGCGCATTACAACGATTTTATGCGCGGTTTCAGTGAAATGCCCGAAAGACGGCTCGACGATCCCGTACTCGATGAAGAAACACGCAGGATTTTGCAAGAAGCCGGTGTCGATCCCAACCAACTCGGCGTCGATCACACTTTCCAAGACGAAAAAGAAGCCAGCGAAGCTCGCGCGGCCGAACTGTTCGAAGAAAAACAACGACAAGCACAAGAAGCTGTGCGCGCCAAAATTGCACAAGGCATCGCCGCCGAAGAGGCACATACTTCCGTGCAGCCGCAAAAACTCACCGCTGAAAAACTCAAACTGCATGACAGCGATGAAAATACCGAAGAAAAAAGCCGTTCTTTCGACCATTTCTTCGACGATGACGACAAAGCAGATGCCGCCGCCAGACGTGCCAACGATGAAACGTTCGATGGTACCCTGGAACAAACAGAGTCCCATCAAAATTATGCCGCCTTCTTCGAAGGCGATGACGATCCCAGAACCGAAATCAACGAAGAAGAAGAAAAAACTTCGTCTGCAAACAAAACACAAGATTTCAGCGCATTTTTTAAAGACGATGATGCCGAAGATGCCTCCATCCGTGCACATGTCGAAGCCGAAAACACACAAGCCGCAGACACCGGCAAAAATTATGCGTCATTCTTCGATGATATGGATGACAAAGAAGATGCCTCCATCCGCGCACATGTCGAAGAAGAAACCTCTAAAGCCCAGGATACCGGCAAAAGTTATGCGTCATTCTTTGATAACCTCGACGAAGATGCCATTCCCAAATTTGATGACGGCACACAAGATGCCGATGCTCCTAAAGCTCGCGAATATTCTGCCGCCTTTTTCTCGGATGAAACAGTGCCCTTATCCGGGCTCAAGATGACGCTTGAACCTGAAACCAAACCCGAAACCAAAGAATCCCCGGCACCTGTTCAATCAACAGAATCCTCGGTTTATGAACCGACTGTTGAAGACAACTCCCCGCGCAGAGATTTCACCAAACTGTTTGATGACGATGTACCTGCACCGACACAAGGTTTGCGCATGTCGCTTGATGACGAAGAAAACGAGGCAAAAATCAAAGCGGCAAACCAAAACATCAAATCGGATCTGCCCAAACAGGATGAAGGCGAAGCTTTGACCGACAACTCCCCGCGTCGAGATTTCACCAAACTGTTTGATGACGATGTGCCTGCACCGACACAAGGTTTGCGCATGTCGCTTGATGACGAAGAAAATGAGGCAAAACTCAAGGCGGCAAACCAAAACATCAAATCTGATCTGCCCAAACAGGATGAAGGCGAAGCTTTGACCGACAACTCTCCGCGCCGGGATTTCACCAAACTGTTTGAAGCAGACGAAACAGCTTCCGCTACAACGGACGCAGAAACCGAACGCCAAGCACAGCTTCGTGAACTGGAAGAAGAACAGGCACGCAGGGCTCAAAAAACCGAAACTCAGACGCTTAAATTGTCGCTTGACGGCACAGAAACCGAAGTCAAGGTCGCTGAATCCTACCAACAACGCATGACACGCTTGATTGCAGAAAAACAAGCGGCGGCTCGTGAAATGGCATTGCGTGAACGCGAGGAAGCTGAACGTGAATTGGAAGAGCTGAAACGGACAGGCGTGGCAAAGCCAGTGGTTGAGCAGCTTCAGCTGACACCGACGGAATCGACCGATCCCGACGAACAGGTTAAAAAAGTGGGTCCTGAAGATCTCGTCATCAAAGGGTTTGCTTATACGGATTTGGACATGATTCATGCCAATACCGCCATCCGTGAAGACGTTGAAGAAGACTTTGATATGCATGCAGCGATGGCTCAAAAAGCTTATGAAGAAGCTGTTGCCAAAGCGGAAGCGCAAAAAGCTGCGGCCAAAGACTCAAAATCAACCTCTCAAGATGAAGACGATGATTTGCATGTCGTCATTGACTATGCAGCGCTGACAAATTCTAAATAACAGAGTTGGCGTTCTTTTGGGGCGCGGCTATGGCGGCCTTAAAAGGCCACCATACGCCTTGCCGCGCGGCTATTTCGCCAAAAGGCTCCATACGCCGCGCATCATCATTCAGTAAGTCATAGCAAAAAACATCCATTTGCATTATGATAACGTAAGTGTATGTCGCACCTTTCGCACATGATTTTTGCGTTGCATTATTGAGAACAAAAGACATGAAGCCATCACATTTCGCTTTTATCTTATTGGCCTTATTACTGTTGCAGTCCTGTGGGGCGTCGACATCGGCAGGTGCTGATGTGAACAATATTCAGCCGATGCCTTCTGAACCAAGTGTTGTTGTTCAGCCGGAGAAAACCGAGCCCGTCGAAACTGCACCGTCTGAGGAACCTCAAGCGGCACCAGCGGCAGAAGCCGTTCAAGCTGAAGCGGTGATTGCCGAGCCTCAAGAAGCGGTTATAGATCCTGCCCACGCAGCAGAAGCTCCAAAAGCGCAAGACGAAGTTGTCGTCAAAGCTGATATTTCTGCGGATGAACAAGATATTCCTGCGAATATTATTCGGTGTGAAGTTAAAATTGAGCAAGATGATACGCTTTATCAAGCACAGGCAATAGCCCCAACGCTTGAAGAAGCGCGTGACAATGCCGTGGAAGAGGCTTGTGCCTTACCCTGTGCTTCGACGATTGAAGCAGATTCAGCGGAAGATGATGCAGAAGCCAAGCTTGAAAGCTGCACAGAAACGTGTACTGAAAACACGATTGTTGTCGCTGCAGCCTGTCATCAAAATGGCAAATCCATTTACACGGAAGGTGCGTGGAATGAAGATGGCGATGCTGCACCCACCAACGGCGAAGAAGCCCCCAAGGCGAGCAAGTAGGGAGCGAACATGAATATCGGTCAGCAGATTTCGCACTACATGCTTGAGGAAAAAATTGGCGAAGGCGGATTTGGCGATGTTTTTCGCGCGCGCGATGTCAATACGGGGATGGATGTTGCGATCAAATGTTCTCGTCCGGACAGTGCGGAAGGCAAACTGAAAGACCGCGAACAACGATTTTTACGCGAAGTATCGTGCATTTCCAAACTGCGTCATCCGAATATTGTTCAGCTTTTTGATTATGGTTCGCTTCCAGATGGTACACTTTATTTGGTGATGGAATATGTGTGCGGTCTGAATCTTGAGCAACTCATCAAGCGCGATGCACCTTTTTCTTATACCTATGCGAGTGATATTATTCTGCAAGTGCTTGACGCGCTTTCGGAAGCACATACGCAAGGTATTGTGCACCGCGATTTGAAGCCTGCGAATATTATTCTTGTTCGTCAGGGGTTACGTACGGACGTTGTTAAGCTGTGTGACTTTGGTATTGCCAAGGCATTTAATGGTACTGAGCCGGATTTGACGCGTCAGAATTTCCAGAAGGGTGCGGGCTTTGGCACACCTCAGTACATGCCACCTGAACAATTTTATGGCAAAAAAATTGGACCGCATTCAGATCTTTATGCTGTTGGTCTTGTATTTTATGAGCTTTTGACAGGCAAGCAAGCCTGCGGCGGCAAAACGCTTTCAGAAGTGATTGAAAAGCAGCTTAAAAAGTTCCCGGAAATTCCGGAACCTTTTAATGAAGGTCCTTTATTGGATATGTTTAAGCGTGCATTGGCGAAGCAAATCAGTGCACGATACACATCCGCCACAGACATGTATTATGACATTGATGCCATTGTTCGTCAGCCGTCGCCTTATTTGCAGCGTTATTCGAGTGTTGCGAATGCGACAAGCAAAGACAAGGCTTCGCATATCAAATCGTGTGCATCAGTGTCTGCGATACCTGCGACACCGGATGATGATTTTGATCTCGATGCCGTATCAACGGTGGACACAAAAGCTTTTGAAGAGGCGAATCATATTGATATCAGCGGTTACAGTACGCTGATATTTGATGGCGAAGAAATTCCGGGCATCAGGGCGGGACAGAATGGCGCATCTCCCATGGCGAATATGCCAACGCAGATGCAGCCTGCTTTTGATGCCTTTGATGCGGAAGAGATGATTCCAACGGATGACATGAGCCGGGTGAGTCCTGCGGTGGCGATGGCTCCTAAACTGGTTGGTCTTCCGTCTTCTGCGACCAAAACAAGCACTATCAAAAAACCGTGGTTTTCTTTTGGCAAATCCAAACAGCAAGATACCACCCCAAGTGCTCCTTATTTTAAATCTTCTGCCCCCGATGTCAGTTCTGAAATGGACATTGCGACATCGTGTATGCCTACGGTTGGACGCAATGGATTTAATGACAGTCCTGATACTGATATCAGCGATTTGAATACGCTGATGGTCGGTGCTGATATGTTGCCGCCTGAAGATGAAATGCCGCCTGGCTTTCACGAACAAAGCACCAAATTTTTGCCCAAGATGAATGATCCTGCCACAGAGGATTTGCCGCCTGTATTTCATGAACAGAGAACCCAAATGCTGCAGAAAGGCCGAGTTTCATCACTTCGTCGGCCGACTCATCTTGGGGATGATTTGCCAGATACAGCGTTTACGCGTTTTATGTCGATGTACAGTTTTGGACAAAACTATTTAAACAGTGATTTTTATCGAAACTGGCGTCATTTCAAACATCGTCTTTCCAAGTTCATTGATAATATGTACGAAAAACATTTTACCGAACTTGTGATTGGCGTGTGTTTAGTCATTCTTTTAATCACCATCATCATTCTTTTATTACTGTCTTAATCGATACGCATGTCATATTTGGCATGCGTTTTTGAATTTTTTTGTTTTTTATGGTGTCAAAGCATGCCAAAGTTTTTATGTCATGCACGGTTTTGGGGGCATGAAATTTTATGCGATATGCTGCCATGATCTGTGGCATTTTTATTTTCATACGTCAAAGGGTACTCATTCTTTGTTTGAAATCTTAGTTTGCGGAGCGTATTGGCACACAGTGCCAATAGCGCAGCACCTCAGCCGGCGTAATGAAGCCGCTTTAAAAGCGGCTGAGTAGCCGGCCCTCTCATCAAAAGGTCAGTCTCTGATGCGTCTTCTTCGAATGTTTTTTAAACATAAATGCAAAGTTTTCGTACACATTGACGAGCAGATGCTGCCTATCATGACAAACGGGCTGGCCAGTTATCGCTATCAGAATCACAGTTCTGCACCTGTTTATACGACGGCTCGTTCCAATTTAACGATGATTCCTGGTGCGGAGCCTGTAGATTTGGACGAATCTGTGCAAGAAGTCAAACCGCCCAAAGCTCGCAAGGTTCCCGTGACAACAGCGCCTGCGACACCGTCTACAGATATTGTTCCGCCCAATACAATTGTTGTTTATACGGATGGCGGAGCCAGTCCCAATCCAGGGCCTGCGGGATGCGGAATTTTGCTGATGTATGGCAATCGAACATTAGAAATTTGGGAATATCTTGGCAAATCTACAAACAATGTTGCAGAGCTGACGGCGATATTAAGAGCCTTAGAACATATTAAAAATAAGGCGCTTCCGATTTTGCTTTATTCGGACTCGAATTATGCCATTGGCGTTCTAAGTGGCCGCATGAAAGCCAATAAAAATTTGGAATTGATTGAACAAATTCGGAATGAGATGGCCAAATGTCCGCATTTACAGTTATTAAAAGTGAAGGCGCATGTCGGAATTACGCATAATGAGCATGTTGATAAGCTCGTGGCGCTTGCCCGTGATACGCGTCAATCAGGCACTCGGCGCGACTGTGCTGAGGATTAAATTTTAGGCATATTTTGCCATTTCTTCATGGAGGTAATGATGTCAAACTGTCATGAAAATTCTTGTGAAAACACCAACAAGGGCACGTGTCATTGTGATTTCAGAGAGGACTGCTGCTGCCAGGAAGAAGTGAGACACACGAAATGCTGTCCATGCTGCATGATAAAACATGTGGCATTCATTGCAGCAGTAACGCTGGTGACGATTGTTGTGGTGAAAGCCATTCGCAAGTAAGCATTTTATTCCATTGGGAATGAAAAAAGTTTAACCTATAAAATATGCCATGCCTATGGTTTTGAGTTACACTTATTTCCGTCGTATGGTTCGCCTGCAGAGGGAGTGAAGTATGATGAGATATATATGTTTGGGTGTGGCATTATTGGCAACAGGCTGTGCAACGACCCAGACTGGCGCGATGACCGAGCGAGATCGTATCATCCTTGAAGGCAAAGTTGAGGATTTGGAATCTGCATCCACGCGTCAGAAAACGAAGATCACAAGTCTTGAAAAGCGTGTTGCCCAACTAGAAGATATGGTTTCTATGCTTTCACGGCGGACGTCTGTGAATGCACGTGAGATTGTGCGTATTGAACCTGAAGGTCAAGGTGTATCTGCGCAATTTGAGCACACATCTGAAAGTCTGAATGATGATGTTTATCAAGAGATCATCATTTCGGAAGATAAGAAGCGTGAATATTTCGGCACGTCCTCTCGCTCGAATTCGAGCAGTGGGAGCAAAGGCCCTACGAAAGCTTATGAGAGCGTGACGGATGAACGTCTTCCCTCTATGGGAGATGTGGCAGCCAAGCCTGTGGAAACATCCTCTCAACCTCTCAATCCCATGGCTTCTTATCAAGAGGGCATCGATCTTTATCGTCAAGGCAATTATGCGGACGCACGCGCACGTTTTGAAACATTTTTAGCAACAAAACCTGATGAAACATATATCGACAATGCCTTATACTGGATTGGCGAATGTTTTTACGGTGAAGGGCTTTATCACGAAGCGGCAGGATATTTTCATCGGATTGTTCAGGATTATCCCAAGGCTAACAAAGTCCCGGATGCACTTCTGAAAGTATCATTGACATATCAGAAATTAGGCAAGCTGGATTCAGCCAGTGAAATGCTTCGTTATTTGATGGATGCATTTCCCGGTACTGAAGCTGCACGTATTGGCAAAGAAAAATATGAAGCCATGATTCATGAGTAATATAGCGGAGAATCCCATGAGTTTAAAATATCGTCTGACGACATGCTCACTGTTGACTTTTTTGCTTTTGGCAATGGAAGTCAATGCTCAAGAAGCACAACCAGCGGAAGGTGCGAAATCACAACAATACTCAGATCGCATCGCAAGTGTGCAAGGTCAAAACACGTCTTATGTCAAATCGATCACGCCGAATCAACAGCCTCGTCATAGCGGTCCTAGAACGCATTTAATTGTTGATGGTGATACTTTATGGGATTTAAGTGCGACTTATATGTCAGATCCTATGATGTGGCCTGCCTTGTGGTCATACAATCCCCAAGTCACAAATCCGCACTGGATTTATCCTGGTGATACCATTTTCCTGGAACCACCAACTCAGGAGGTTGCTGAATTAACTGTCATGCCAGAACCTGAGCGTCCTGCTTATGTGGCCACTAAAGTGACAGGACGCGGCACCATTCGTGTTCCTGGATTTTATGTTTCTGAGCTGCCTGAAACTCGCGGACATATTCTGTTTTCTGACCAGGAAAAACACCTGCTTGCCCCGGGCGATGAAGTTCAAATTGACTGGGCCGATATTGAGATGCGCAAGAAAGTCAGTATGGGGCAACAGTTTACCATTTTCTCAGAAGGCACACCTGTGATGAATGAAGATGGTGATCCTATGGCTTATAAGCTGATTCGCATGGGCACCCTTGAAATCATTGATCACCGAACAGATACGCTTTCTACAGCCCGAATTACTCAAGCTTCACGCGAAATTGAACGCGGAAATATGATCATTCCCAATGATGATTTGCTCTTTACAGTTCAGAGAACGCAAAACAGCAAAAGCCTAGAAGGCCGCATCATCGACACGATTGATACCATCAGTCAGATTGCAGCTGAACAGTATGTTATCATCAATCGCGGTACAGAAGATGGTGTCAATCCAGGTAACCGTTTTGTCATCTTTGAACAACGCGAAGGCTTGGATCGCTTGGCTCAGGGTACAGCAACTCAGACCCAATATACCCAAGATGCTAACAGCCAAAACCAAAATAAAGACGACGAAGACGATGAAAATAAAGATCCTCGTGACGGTGATATTGAACGCACTGATGAACGCTATTGGGTTCTTGGGCGTCCACCTCACACACCGACATGGCCTCACAGCAAAACTTTAGATGAGCTTTATAAAGATCGAGAATACACAACGGATGATTTGCCGTTGAAAAAAATTGGTGAAATCCTTGTTATTGATACCCGCGATAAATTCTGTACAGGCATTATCGTTGGCAGCACTCGCGAGGTTGGCATCGATACTCGCGTTGTCATGATTAAAGGGTATTAAGCCATTTTCTTCGAGCATTACCTAATCACCTAAGCTCGTTCGAAATAAAAGTCATGTGTCTTTTAGAAAGGTGCTGATCACTTCAGCACCTTTTTTATTCTCTTTCATCCATTAAAAAATTAAAGCTTACATTTGAGTAAAATCAAAGCTTACGTCTGAAAGGCTCAAAAATTTTGTGACATTTTAGAATATTTACATTTTTTTAAAAAAAAATCGTCACAACGACATTTGTGTTGGCATCACACGGGTTGCAGACCTATCTCTGCCTCTAATTAAGTGTATGCCAATGTTGTTTATTCGTGCTCCAACGCCACAGTTACTTCGGATGACCGCAATCTGCGGAATCCCCACATAACGCATGAAATATACCTGCAGTCA
>JAGBXG010000290.1 GCA_017629415.1 Pseudomonadota bacterium
GCGAGAAATGCAGTGGGCAAACCCCCAAATGCGACAATGCGAGCAAGGCGTGTGTAGGCTGTCTTGCCGATTCGGATTGTTCCACGAACCATTGTGATTTAAGCAGCCAAAAGTGTGTTGAATGTTTTTCAGATGCTCATTGTGCATCCGGCAAAACATGTGATTTAAGCAGCAATACATGTAAAGGTTCGGCGACATTGGATTGGACTGAAGTGGTGACAGCTTCAGATAGCTTTGATACCGAACATTCGGCATTAGTGGGTGATTTTTCTACCAAATACGTGATAGACGGTGGCGAGAATGCCGGCGCATACAATATTGGTCCCTGGCCGAAATCGCCAGAAGTTCAATTTGAGAAATATTTGAAGATTACGTACGACAAGAGTTTTTATCAGGGCAAGACCCAAATCAAAGTGCAATTTAATTATAATATTAATGGCAATAAAGGCCCTGCCAAGTTTGCCATTGCACTTTATGACGGTGACACTCAAGTCGGGATGAAATCGTTTGACACAAATTTAGGCACCCAACTTCCAGCTGAATACATTCAAAGCATGGACGTCAGCCTGAGCGATCCGCATTTGCGTATAGCTGGCTATGCCAATCAGTCTGACAACGGTGGTACCCTTCGCGTATTTCCGCTCACGATTTGGGTCAAATAAGATTTTTGCCTTTAAGCCGCTCTTTGGAGCGGCATTTTTTATTCTTTTAAAGGTTCCGAATCGCATATATTCAGGGTTTATTTTGTGTTATGTGTCATTCCATGTCGTTATTATGTTATTTCAAGATGATATAAAAAGACACTAAAACACTACATAGTTTATATTATATAATACATAATAATTATTCATATACCACTTATGAAATATTAGTTTTATAAAATCATCAGTTTATTCAAATCAGTTTGACATGATGCTTATTTTTTTAATATGTAGAACAACGTTAATACGCGGCATATTATGCCCGTAAAGACAATTTTTTCATAAATATTAATAGTTTTTTCGCAACGTATAAAACTATTTCTATTTAACGACACATTTGTTTTTAAAATACACATTTGAAGCAGTTTGTTTCAAACATTTCTTAATTTTACAGGAGCTTAGCTGATGACCGAAAAGAAGACTTCTATCATGCTGGTCGAAGACGATGTAAAATTGGCTGAGGCTACCAAGGAATACCTTGAACGCAACCAATTTATTGTCAGTATTGAGCATCGCGGTGATCTTGCGGTAGATCGCATTTTAGAAGAGAAGCCCGATTTTGTCATTTTGGATTACATGCTTCCTTATAAAGACGGCAAGAGCATCTGCAAGGAGCTTCGTCCCAAGTTTAAGAATCCGATTATTATTGTGACAGCCCATGAGGATGAGGTTGATGAGATAGTGACGCTTGAGATGGGTGTGGATGATTATCTTGTGAAGCCGATCAAACCTCGTAATCTTTTAGCTCGCATAACAAATCTTTTGAACCGCTATGAGCGGATTGCAGCGGATGCCGCGATTGAATCGACGTTATCTCAATCGCAGGGTTCTCTCCAGATTGACACGCAGAAGCGCATAGCGATTGTTGACGGTCATATGGTGAATCTGACGAGCTGTGAATTTGATTTATTAAGTTATTTCTTTGCGAATCAGGGTGTTGTTCTCACGCGTGAGGAAATTTATCGTCAGATGCGTGGTATTGAATGGGATGGTGCAGATCGTAGTATTGATCTTCGCGTATCCCGTCTTCGCAGCAAGATTGATGACAATGGAAAATCTCCCCGTTTTATCAAGAGCGTGAGAGGAACGGGATACATGCTTGTCAGCCAGGATTAAGATGTTTCAGATATTTTGCCGCAAGTCTGTACCGGCACTTTATATCAAGACATTTTTCTGTTTTACTACAGCATTTGTCTTAGTTTTTCTGTGTATTTCATTCCTCTTACGTCCGAATGAGCAGAAAAATTACAGCCGAATTTACAACAAGCCCTATGAGCTTCAGAATACGCTGAACCGTGATCTAGAGGGCAAAGGACTTGCGGAAATATCTCAATACATTCAAGAGCATCCTGATGAACAGATTCATCAGGCCTATGTTTTGACACGTTTGGAATTGCTGACACCTGACATTGCACGTCGTTATAGCATAACCCTTGAAGACGGCATGCGTTTTCAGCTGCTTCAGGGTCAGCCGTTTAAATCTGGAAAATCGACGTATTACAATTATCTGCAATCTAATAGGTTAAGTTTTCCATTTAATTTGTTTCCTCAGAGCCATAAAGCCGAGGTATCGTCGGAATCTTCATCCTCCAAGAAGAATTATGAATTTCCGCATATTCGTATTTTTTCTTTTGATGAATT
This sequence comes from Pseudomonadota bacterium, assembly GCA_017629415.1. The sequence continues at coordinate 2,343 of JAGBXG010000290.1, forward strand.
TTGCACATTCGATGATTTCATCACATATGTGTATTATTGGACGTATCAGAAACCTGAAATCAAGTATGCATGTCGTCATCCCAATCCTGCCATTGTTGTCGTTCCTATCAAGAACACGCCATATGCTCTTGTGATTCGCCGTCCGATATACACGCCGCCTCAAATTCCGACGTTATCGATAATATTGGCGACAGCCGTTTCTATTTTCATTCTCCTCTTCACAGTTTTTATTCTTATTTTCCCGTTAATCGCCAGCATTCAGCGCGTGCGTACAACGTGTCAGAAGGTCTGTGAAGGTGATTTTACTGCCCGTTGTCATCCGCCGCGCAAGGATGTCATGCGTGATTTGGCATTGAATGTGGATGAAATGACTTCATCTATTGAACGTCATTTAACCCAGCAGAAAAATTTGCTTCAAGCGGTGTCTCATGAACTTCGCACACCACTTGCTCGGATTCGTTTTGCCATAGAAATGCTCGACATCGATGAGAATGATGAAAAAAGCGTCGCACGTTTGGTTTCAATTGATGAAGATCTCTCCGAAATCGATAATCTGATTCATGAGCTGAGTTATTTTAACTATGTGGACGGTGGGAATGGATGCCATCAGTTTGAGACATCCTCTGTCAAGGATTTGGTAGAAACAGCCTTGCACCAGCGTTCTCATGATCTCGTCAAGTTAGATGTACAGCAGGAAGGTTTGACGGATGATCTGATGGTTGATGCAGATCCGACGGCATTCAAACGCGTGATCGGCAATCTTTTGAGCAATGCTGCACGTTATGCCAAATCAACGATTCGCATTACTGCACAAGTCAATGCGGATCAATCTGTTGAAATTTCTGTGGAAGATGACGGTCCCGGTATTCCCGAAGAGCAACGCGAATCGATTTTTGAACCCTTCCGATGTTTGGATGCCAGCCGTTCCAAGGCCAACAACGGATTTGGTTTAGGCTTGGCCATTGCTCACCGTATCATGCGAATTCATCATGGTTCTATTGCAGCAAAAGCCTCTAGCCTTGGCGGCACATGCATGGTCACAGTATGGCCAGTTCACCCCGATGAACCCAAAACTTGATCCCCTTGCCACCAGCATACGCAAAGTTCTTTTGGGGTTCCGCCTCCAAACCTTGCCAAGGGGCTGAGCCCCTTGGAACCCACCATGGATTTGACGATTTTGTGGGATTAGGCTAGTGCTGATTACTATCGTTTTTGGGGAAACTGAAGAGACGCTCCCACAGTTTTGTTCCCGCAACTTACCGCTTCGTAAGTGATTCACAACTTTGTGTACGCTATGGGTGTCCCATTTCTCAACAAAGTGCTAAGTTCCTTGAAACTAGTATGGATATTTTATTGTTGGGACACAGCCTCAAAAAATCGACATTCTGCCAAAGCAGTGTAAAACCTCTAAAGTGCGCAAATGATTTGCGTTTTTTATCAAGGAGGTTTCATGGACGAACCCGTCATTCATTTATTGAGCGAAACAGAGCTGAGTTTGGCTCTGGAAGCTGAGGTCATGCATCCCCAAAACAGAAGCGTCACGGGGATTTCTACCGACAGTAGAAAAGTGACTGAAACTGATCTGTTTTTTGCGCTTTCTGGGGAACGATTTGACGCGCATGACTTTATTCCAAGCGTCATTGCAAAGGGCTGCCGTGCCATTGTCGTTTCAAAAGATGTTGAAGTGCCCGAAGATGTCGCGGTATTTCGCGTTGCTGATGTGCTTAAATCTCTAGGTTTTCTGACACGCAAGCTGATTGAACGACGTCGTGCCTGCGGTCCGTTCCAAGTATACGGCATCACAGGATCC
>JAGBXG010000291.1 GCA_017629415.1 Pseudomonadota bacterium
AGGCGCGTTCGATAAAGTTGCGCAGTTCTCGAACGTTGCCGGGCCAGTTGTAGGCACGGAGCTTTTGCATCGTTGAGAACGTGATATTCGGGGCGGGACGACCGAATTTTTTGCTGGCATCTTCGAGGAAGTGTTCGATAAGCAAAGGCAGATCTTCAGGTCTTTTGCGAAGCGGCGGAAGATCAATTTTAATCACGGCCAGGCGGTAATAGAGATCTTCGCGGAAATGACCGTTTTGGACTTCTTGTGCCAGTGAGCGGTTGGTGGCGGCAATGACGCGCACATCGACGTTGTAAGTCTTTTCAGAGCCTACCGGTCGAACCATGTGATTTTCCAGTGCTCTGAGCAGCTTAGGCTGCAAATCAAGCGAAAGTTCGCCGATTTCATCGAGGAAAAGCGTTCCGCCATGAGCTTGTTGGAATGCGCCTTTACGTTCAGAGACTGCGCCTGTGAATGCGCCTTTGACGTGTCCGAAAAGCTCGGATTCAATCAGGTCTTTGGATACAGCCGAGCAGTCGAAAATGACGAACGGTTTGTTGGCACGGTCAGAATGTTCGCGGATGGCGGCGGCCACGAGTTCCTTGCCGCATCCGGATTCACCTTCGATGAGCACTGTGGCAGGCGTGGGCGCAACTTTCGAAAGCAGGCCAAAAATTTCGCGCATAGCAACAGACTGTCCGAGAAGCTTACCGAAATGATTCTGCTTTGAAATGGAGATATCGATAGCATCGGATGTCATTGCAAAGCTGATTTCAACGGCGCCGCATCGGAAGGTCATCGGCGTTGTCAAATAGATGTCATTGATGCGCAAATCGCCGATAAATGTGCCATTTTTGCTGCCGAGATCGACGAGCCGGTAGCCGTTTTCATCGAGTTCGATTTTGGCATGCTGTCTCGAAATGGACGGTTCATGAAGACAAAAGTCGCAGTCGGGATGTGACCCAATGGTGACAAGTCTTTTTTGAAATCCGCATTGCTGATGGGCGGTTTTAAGGGTGTATTTTTGAACTTTTAGCGCGACGGATGTGTCGGCCAAGATGGTTCTGGTTTCTTCGTTACTCATGTCCCGGTATCAGGCTCCTGACGATTCATAGAAAACAATGCTTTTTCCGTCGGGGAGCAACACGAGTCGTGCGCTGAACTCCCGAATGCTCATGGCAAGTGCCGTCTGGTTCATGTACCAGTAATTGAGCGCCTTGCGTTTTGCATCACTTCGCGTCCGTCCGGTAAAAGTGATGGGTTCCTTGCGAGTTTGTGTTTTCTCCTGATTTCCCATCTTCGAGGTCTCCTTTATGCGGTCAAATCAAGCGCGTCCGTAGCTATAAACAGGTAAATGATTCTGTGCAGCAATGGATTGTCGCTCAGAACACTGAGAAGTTTTGCCATGGATTCGCCGTGCAAGAGCGTGTTGATAACCATTTCAGTTTCGGGCATGTCCGTCAGACAGTCCCTAACATTACTATTATCGTTTAATTTCAAAAAATAGGGAAGAGCGGATTGAACAATGGGCAGAATATGCACATCCGGAAGGCGATTTAAAATGCCGTTCTGCAGGATTTTATCTTGTGCCTGCATCGTGTTTATCGTTTTGTTTTCCGTATCTTTCGGCGTTTCCTGCCATGTGTAATAGGCTTCGTACCACGAAAAAAATTCCAGGCATTTGGGGGTGATTTCATCGTCATTGAGGGCATGCGGAGGCGTGAGAATATCCTGCTGGGTGCATTGTGTGACGATACCATGCCGAAACGTGAGCATACATGTTTCAGTGCATCGTTTGAGTGTCAGAATGCCGGTTTTATATTGCGTGGTCAGGCGATGCCAAAGCGGTGCAAAGTGATGTTGTGAAAACCATCCTTTATCGGGTGTTGTCATCAGGTCGCAGATATCCGTGCTATGGAGCGGCATGCCTTTTCGGGCTTTGCCCTCATACGGCATGCCTGGCTTCGCTTTGTCCGCGCCGTTCGGCGCGTCCATACGCTGCGCCAAATCTGTTTTGAATTTGCTGATGCCGGTTCTCCTGATTCCAGATTTTTCATGTTCATGCATGGCTTTGAGTCGCATGAAATGGGCATGCTGTGCCAGGGGGATATGATGCCATGGGGCGTTTTTTGTATTGTCCTTTGGAAACTGCACAGTCTCGATGATCATGACTGGCGTGGGATGTTCCGGCAAAATATCGGTAAAACCATAAGTTTCGCAGAGTTCAGAAAGGGCAGACCAGCTGCTGAGTGTTTCAATCCGGGCTATCCATTTGGCTTGCGGCGTTTCGCGAGGCATGTCAATGACTGCCATGCCGTCAAAGACGAGATCGCAAACGATGGTGGCATCAGGATGGTTTTTGATCCCTTCTTTCAGGGCTTCGGCGGTTTGTGCGCGTACCATCTGACATCCTGCATGCTCAAGATGATGGGCTACGGGTTCTATCCCTTCTTCCCATGAAGTGGCGAAAATACAGGTTTGGCTCATGCTCAAAATCCAGCCAGGGTAAGAAGTTCGAGTTTGGCCTCGTCTTCGTTTTGAGACCAAAGGGCTTCCAGTTCATCGCGAGGCGTCCAGGTTTCGGCACGTTCCTGCATTTTAAGTTCGCGGCCAAGTGCGCCGGTCGGGGCATAACGCATGAGGAAACCCAGCTGATGCTTGAGGAATTCGAGAGAACGTTTGCGACCGCGTTCATCATCACCAAATGTTTCAAGCGTATAAGCCACGAGCTTTTTGAGCATTTCAAGACGTTCGGCAGACGAAGGATCCAGCGGTTTGCCTTCCTGAATTTCCTGGAAAATCCAAGGTTTAGTAATGGCGCCTCGCGCGAAGGCAAATCCGGCACAAGCCGAAGATTCACGGATAGCTTCCACATCGGAACCATTGGCCAAGTCGCCGCAGCCAATGACGGGAATATCGATATTTCGTGCGACAGATTCAATGAGTTCCCAGTCGCATTTGCCGCGATATTGGGCAGCTTTGGTGCGTCCGTGAATAAAAATGGCATTCAAGCCGCATGTTTGGGCAATTTCAGCCACTTGTTGAGCCACGTTTTCATCGTCATCAAAACCCTTGCGAATTTTGACCGACACAGGAATCGATACCGCCTGACGGATGGCATCGAATTGCATCGCGAGATTTTCAGGCCGCTTGAGCAAAATCGCGCCGCCGCCATGAGAAACCACGGAATGATGCGGACATGCGCAGTTAAAATCGACAAAATCGGCACCAAATTTTTCGGCTGTTTTGGCGGCTTTAGCTAAATGATTCGGATTGCCGCCAACAATTTGTGCACCAAAAACACGGCTGTCATGCGGTCCACGTTTGAGCAAGGTAAAATCTTGCTTGCCGCCATTGGCAACATACTTGGCAATGGCCATTTCACCAATAGTGGCTTCGGCACCATATTCAAGCACAAGACGACGGAAAGGACGGTTGGAAACATTGGTCACAGAACCCATAAAATAACGGGCATTCATGAATTTTTTATCGTTCATTGTTTTTTATTCTTATTTTTTGTGGGGCTCTGCCCCACACCCCGCCAAGGGGCTGAGCCCCTTGGAACCCACAATGGGGACTGACGTTTTCGTGGGTTGGACGAGGACTGATGACTGATGTTTGGGCGAAATAGGACCCTGTGTCCCATCCCGCGAGTTGAAAATGTTGGCGCACGTGACTGAGCTGAGCAACGCAGTTGACGAAGCAAGCGCGCCATTCTGTCGAGCAAAAAAGTTTTTAAATTTCGCGTCTGTCTAGCAGTGAGCGCCCCAAGGTTGCTTTATCAGCGTATTCAAGCTGAGCACCCATGGGTAAGCCGGAGGCAATGCGCGAAACTTTGATTCCCAGGGGTTCAATCAAGCGTTTGAGATAAACGGCGGTGGCTTCTCCCTCAACTGAAGGATTGGTGGCTAAAATAATTTCTGTAAATGAACTTTGGCCCAATCTGGCCACGAGTTCTCGAATTTTTAAATCTGAGGGCGTAATGCCGTCAAGTGGCGATATGGCACCATGCAAAACGTGGTATCTGCCGTGAAATTCGTGGGTATTTTCTATGGCGGCAAGATCTTGCGGGGATTCGACGACGCAAAGCAAATGTTCGTCCCGAACGGGTTTCGTACAGCGGCTGCATGGGGAAGATTCGCACAGATTTTGGCATGTTTCACAGAATTTGATGCGTTCTCGGGCTGCTGTAATCGCATGAGCAATCTGTATTGCCGTTTCAGGCGGCTGTTTTACGAGATAAAATGCCAGTCTTGTGGCCGATTTTCGGCCGATACCCGGGAGCATGGCAAATGCATCGATGAGCTGTTGTAAAGCTTGTGTATGTTGCATGGATACTCGGTTAAAAAATACAAGTTAAAAAATCAGGGAATGTCTGAACCATTGGCTTTGGCTCGTCATTTGGCACACTTTCATTGTCAGCAGCGTCATTCCAGGCGGTTGCAAAGTCACCAAAGATTTACGAAATTGTATGTTGTGGAAACGCTATCAGTACTTTTTTACCTCACAAAAAACGCCCCCTATTGCGGGTTCCAAGGGGCTTGAGCCCCTTGGTGGGGTTTGGGGCAAAGCCCCAATGGGGTTTGGGGCAAAGCCCCAATGGGGTTTGGGGCAAAGCCCCCCAAAAAAACTTATGATATGACATGATCGGCGGCGGAGATGATGTCTTGGGGGCGTGGGGTTCGTTTGAAGGTGACGAGATGCACACCGGTATTTTGGAGGGCTTGTTTATCAATTTTGAGTTTATCTGAAAGCACGAGAATGAGGTTTTTAGGTTTGTAGGCTGCCAATTTTTCCAAACGTCTGTTGAGGTAATCGCCGCGCCAATAGCCGAGGACTTCGATGTGAACGGTGATGCCGGTGTTGGGGTGATGCATGGAAAAATCAGGGATCCAGACGCATTGCGGACCGAATTGCAGGATGGGAGTATCGTTGTTGATTTGCCATGCGGATTGAATTTGAGGAATGCGCGTCATGAGCTGCTGGGCTTCTTCAGGGATGCGTTCATGAAAATGCATGATGGGGGGCTCAAAATCGTCGGGTTTGAGTTGCCAAGTACAGATTTTGCCATCGATATCGAGGGATGAAGTCGCATGCCAGGCTTTGAAAGCATAGAGTGTGGGGAGGAATGCTGCCAAGGATGCGGCATATTTCTGGGGTTGTGGCAAAACAGCGCTTGGACCATCGACTGAAAATTGCCAGAATGTGTCAGAAATTTGTGTGGCTTCAAACAGCAGATTGAAGAAACGCATACTTTGGAACAAACGGCGCATCGTTTGTTTGGATGCAGAGCCCAGTTCAACAGTAAACGTCAGGTTTTTGGCATACAGCAGGAGAGATTTGGCCAAATCGAGGTTGTATTCGGCCACGAGTTGTTCGGTTTCGAGGTCATCGAATGCGGTGATACGGCGTTCATCCTTGAGATCGGCATAGAGGATGGTTTCGAGCTTATCCGGAGTGATGCCGTGAGCTTGGGCGACTTCGGAAAGTATGTTTTGTCGCCATGAGGTTTTGAGAAAATCATTGCTGTTAATGGCTGCGGCTTTGTTGAAAAGCTCCTGGCGCAGGAGCATCGGGTCATTTTCAAGGGTTTCTTCGAACTGAAGGCGTGACTCGAGCAGGTGAATCATGCCCTTGATCAGTCTATGGCGTGTGCTGGCTTGAATGAGCGGTTCCAGACTGTCTTGAAGCATGCCGTAAGTATCATCAGGACTGAATCTGAAGCAGTCGAGAATTTGTTCCAGTGCTTGGGTGACAGTCGGCGTGGCTTTGATGTATTGCGGTGCCACATTTGGACCGTCAATCTTGAATCTTTGCAGATCTTTGGGAAGCATAGTTTTAGGAAAGTGTTAAAGCGATGGGGTGGCGCCTTGTGGGTTGCACTGATAGTCCATGGATGCTTTGTAGTAAGGATTATTGGCATCTATTTCGTGCAGGCGCTTGTAGGCAGCGCAGGCTTTTTGTGGATTTTGGGTATGCACTTCATAAAGCTTAGCCATATTTTTGAGGGTTGCTTCGCCTATTTTGCAATGTTGAGTTTGAGCAGCTTCATATTGGGAAATGGCTTCCGGATATGCGCGTGAAGCATAAAGAGCATCGGCATAAACGATGGATGCATTGCAATTTTGGGGCGCCAGCTGAAATGCTGTTTTAGCGGATGTCAGCGCACGTTCGGTATCAAGAAATTGCAGTTGAATATTGGCCAGCATGATGTGAGGCAGGGGATCTTGTGGCGAAAGATTGGCGGCATCTTTAAGATGTTTGACTGCCACATCGTTTTGTTCATGTAAGATGGCCAAACGTGCCAGACAAAGCAGAATCTGAGTGTCTTTAGGATTGATGGCATAGGCGGCATCGGCATACAGTTGAGCTTCTCCGAGTTTTACTTCATGCATGCTGATTTCGGCCAATGTACGCAGGGCTTCGGCTGCATCTGCGGATTTGGGGGCATTGTCGATGATGGCATGTGCCTTGAGTTTGGCTTCTGGGTAGTTGTTCTGGATCATGCTTTCGCGCAGGGATTGAAGCACTGGCGATATTGTGGGTACAGTCTCTTGTACAGGTGGCGGCTCAGGTTTGGGCTGTGGAGCCTGTACTTCAGGTGTCGCTGCTGCCGGTGTCGCGGGGGCTGTCGGTGGTGTGGAGGCACACCCGAACAGCATGGATGAAAGAATGACAGAAAACAAAAGAGAAATGCGTGTTTTAGTCATCTGTATGTTCTTCCTTTGACTTGTCGTTTGAACTCTCTTGGGCATTGCCGTTATCTTCGTTATCTTCGTTATCTTCGTTATCTTCGTTATCTTCGTTATCTTCGTTATCTTCGTTATCTTCGTTATCTTCGTTATCTTCGTTATCTTCGTTATCTTCGTTATCTTCGTTATC
>JAGBXG010000003.1 GCA_017629415.1 Pseudomonadota bacterium
AACATACCAGACATATTCGTCACATTTGATGTGTTCCAATTGCCGATATCTTGATTAAACGAGGCGGCGCCATCAAACATACCAAACATATCCGTCACATTTAACGTGTTCCAATTGCCGATATCTTGATTAAACGAGGCAGCGCTAGAAAACATACCAGACATATTCGTCACATTTGATGTGTTCCAATTGCCGATATCTTGATTAAAGGAGCCGGCATAATTAAACATACCAGACATATCCGTCACATTTGATGTGTTCCAATTGCTGATATCTTGATTAAAAGAGCCGGCACCAGAAAACATACCAGACATATCCGTCACATTTGATGTGTTCCAATTGCCAATATTTTGATTAAACGAGGCGGCGCCATAAAACATTTCAGACATATCCGTCACATTTGATGTATTCCAATTGCCAATATCTTGATTAAACGAGGCGGCGCCATCAAACATACCAGACATATCCGTCACATTTGATGTATTCCAATTGCCAATATCTTGATTAAACGAGGCAGCGCCAGAAAACATCCAAGACATATCCGTCACATTTGACGTATTCCAATTGCCAATATCTTGATTAAACGAGGCGGCGCCATCAAACATATGAAACATATTTGTCACATTTGACGTATTCCAATTGCCAATATCTTGATTAAACGAGGCAGCGCCAGAAAACATCCAAGACATATCCGTCACATTTGACGTATCCCAATTTGTCACATCTTGACCAAGAGAGATGGCCTCAATCAACTCCTCTTTTTCATCTGCACATCCCAGCAATCCTAAAACCGTTATGAGTGCAAGAAACTTCAACATGATTTGAGCTGTCTTGTTCATCTTAGTACTCCAAAAGTAGTGTCCATAAAAATTCACAAAATCGGAAATCCGACATGAGCAAACGTTATTTTAAATCATGATGAGAAGAACACAATTCAATAACAAAAAACGCCGCGTATGGCCAAACAGGCCATAGCGGCGTTCATAACACGGCGTATTTGCGAAGCAAATAGCCGTGCCCCATAAAAAGAAATAAAGCTTATTTCTTTTCATCCTCATCGAATTTAAGCACCGCGAGAAATGCTTTTTGCGGGATTTCAACCTCACCAACTTGCATCATGCGCTTTTTACCTGCCTTTTGCTTTTCGAGCAGCTTGCGCTTACGGCTGATATCACCGCCATAGCACTTGGCCAAAACGTCCTTGCGAACGGGGTTGACAGTCTCGCGGGCAATAATTTTGCCGCCAATGGCACCTTGGATGGGAATTTTGAACTGATGGCGCGAAATGGTGTCGGAGAGGCGCTTGCAAATCATGCGCGCACGTTCGACAGCGCGATCTTCGTGAACGAGAACGCTGAGGGCATCCACTTGTTCGTGATTGACAAGGATGGTCAGCTTGACAAGCTTGGTCGGGCGGTATTCGAGGAATTCATAGTCGAATGAAGCATAACCTTTAGAAACCGTTTTGAGCTTATCATAGAAGTCAAAGAGAATTTCGCTGAGCGGCAGTTCAAAAATGAGTTCAACGCGGCGCGAATCGAGGAAGTGCATATCGGCTTGCACGCCGCGACGTGAGATACAAAGACTGATGACGGCACCGAGGAAATCTTTAGGTACGATAAAGCTGGCCTTGATGAACGGCTCTTCAGAACGTTCAATGGTGGAAGGATCGGGATAATAGATAGGATTGTCGATGGAAATCGTTTCACCGGTTTTCATCTTCAGTTTGTACTCGACGCTGGGGGCGGTCAAAATGATGCTTTGATCGTATTCGCGTTCGAGGCGTTCTTGTGTGATTTCGAGGTGAAGCAGACCTAAGAAGCCACAACGGAAGCCTTGCCCAAGGATTGTGGATGAATCGCGTGTGAAGACCAAAGAGGCATCATTCAGTTTGAGGCGATCCATCGAATCGGCAAGTTCGGGGAAGTCATCAGTACTCAGGGGATAGATAGAGCTGAAGACAACGGGTTTGACATCTTTGAAACCTTCCAGCGGTGCATCACATGGGGCTTCTTCGAGCGTAATGGTGTCGCCCACGCGAGCTTCGGAGATGTTTTTGATACCCGTGATGATGTAACCGACTTCGCCGGCAGAAAGTTTTTGGCACGGCACTTGTTTGAGCTGCATGGTGCCCAGCTCTTCGACTTTATAGACAGCATTCGTAGACATCAGACGAATGCGATCGCCCGTTTTAACAGTGCCTTCAAAGACGCGGATATAAATAATAACGCCGCGATAGGAATCGTAAATGGAGTCAAAAATGAGGGCCTGCAGCGGTTTGGTAACATCGCCAACAGGAGCCGGAATGCGTTCCGCAATCGCCGCCAGCGTTTCTTCAATGCCAACGCCTGTCTTGGCACTCGTGTGCAGGGCTTCGAGAGCATCCAACCCCAAATCCTGATCGATCTGTTCGTTGCACATATCGATGTCTGCAGCCGGAAGATCGATCTTATTGATGACGGGAATGAGCGTCAGATTATGTTCCATGGCCATATAAAGGTTAGCCACAGTTTGAGCTTCGACACCTTGGCTGGCATCGACCAGAAGCAGGGCGCCTTCGCATGATGCCAATGAACGCGAAACTTCGTAGCTGAAGTCGACGTGGCCCGGTGTGTCGATGAGATTGAAGGTCATCTTTTCACCGGCAGCGTTGGTATAGGGCAAGCAGACTGTTTGACTTTTAATGGTAATGCCGCGTTCGCGTTCCAGATCCATCGTATCCAAAAGCTGATTGCGGAATTCACGATCCGGCACACCGAGGGTTTTTTGAATGATACGGTCTGCAAGCGTCGATTTACCGTGGTCAATGTGGGCGATAATGCAGAAATTTCGAATATTCTTCATGTAAGGATTTAACCGATGTAATGGAGAAACAAGCCATCCTCCGATACCATTCTGACGGCCGGATGGTTTGCCTGTTGCCTCAAATCAAGGGACTGGCAGTAAAAACGAACAAAAATAATCTCGAATAACCTGTTCAAAACAGATAATTTCATAGCTTAGGCACTTTTTTAAGCCAAAAGGCAAAAAAAAAGGCCGACGGCTTTTAACCAATTCAAGCCAGACGTGCAACAAACAACGACTCATCGGATTGTCTGGTATCAACTTTAGGAACAGAAATGCTAAAAAATAAAAAAATTGTACTCGGAGTTACGGGAAGCATCGCCGTTTTCAAAGCCGCAGCTTTGGCCAGCAAATTGACACAGCTCCACGCCGATCTGGATGTTATTTTGACTCAGAATGCATGCAAATTGATTTCACCAGCATTGTTTGAAGGCCTGACGCACCGCAAATGTCATACCGATACCTTTGAAAACTGCCATGATTTGGCCTCGAGCCATGTCACATTGGGAAGCCAGGCCGATCTCGTTGTCATTGCGCCGTGTACGGCCAATATGATGGCCAAAATCGCCCATGGCATTGCCGATGATAAACTTTCTACCACCATGCTGGCTGCCCATTGTCCCATTATCATTGCCCCGGCGATGAACTGTTTTATGTACGAAAATCCGGCAACCCAGGAAAATATTGCCATTTTGCGCCGGCGCGGCATCACAGTTCTGGAGCCTGGCGAAGGTCCTTTAGCCTGCGGATACAGCGCCAGAGGTCGAATGCCAGAACCCGAAGACCTCACCGATATCATCGTTCAAGCCATGGCTGACGATAAAATCCTAAAAAATAAAAAAGTGCTCATTACCGCCGGCCCCACACGCGAACCCATTGATGCCGTCCGCTTCATTTCCAACCCGTCGACGGGAAAAATGGGCTATGCCTGTGCCAAAGCCGCACTCATGGCTGGTGCCGAAGTCACGCTCGTCACGGGTCCGACAAATCTCAAGCCCGTACACGGTGCTCAAATGCTCCCAATTCAGACTGCCGAACAAATGTATGATGCCGTCATGGAGGCCGCCAAAACCGCCGATATCGTCATCATGTCCGCCGCAGTCGCCGATTTCACCCCAGAATCGTCCGTTGCCTCTAAAATGCATAAAACAGATGCACCGCTTAACATCCCACTCAAACACACCC
>JAGBXG010000292.1 GCA_017629415.1 Pseudomonadota bacterium
GTAAGTCCCCATTATGGGTTCCAAGGGGCTCAGCCCCTTGGTAAGTTTGGGGCGGAACCCACGGGGTATGCAACAGGAAAGAGGAATGGGATACATGGTCCCATTCCGCCCCTAAACGTCAGCAATCAGTCCACGTCAAACCCACAAAAAAGCAAAATCCATTGTGGGTTCCAAGGGGCTCAGCCCCTTGGTGGGGTTTGGGGCAAAGCCCCAAAAGCGTTTAAACCTCAAACCGCGTCCATTCTTCATCGATATCGCAGCCAGACGGCACGGCTTCATGAAGACCACCTGCTCGGCGCATACGAATGGTATGCATCCCCAAAGCTTTGGGTCCGGCAAAGTCTTTATTGGGGTTATCGGCGATATAAACACAGGCTTCATAAGGCACTTGGAGCGTCCAAGCAGCCAGTTGAAAAGCGCATTGCGATGGTTTCGGCGCACCGATTTCCTGGGTAAAAATAGGGCATTCGATCCACGGCACAAGCCCTAATGCCTGGTATTTGGCACGTTGTGAATGCAAGGGGCCGTCCGAAACAACTGCAAGCCGCTGCGACGCCGATTCGATAAAGGCACGTGCATCTGGACAAAGCTGAATATTAGGGCGATGTTCGCGGTAAAGGCGCACCAATTCAGAGGTGTGGTGTGAAAGTTCAAATTTTGAACGTGCCAAATCAAAGGTATTACCGCGAATACCCTCTTGAAAAAGCTGCCAACAATACGCACCGAATTCAGGCAATCCGATGGCTTGTCCAACTGCTGTAAATCCCGATTTGACGTAATCACGTTCTAAATATAAGGTGTCATCAATATCCAAAATAACGGCTTTAATAGTAGGTTTCACGGCATATCCCCCAATGTATCGATGACATTACGCAATTCGATTGCATTATGTTCCGGCAAAGATGGATTGATATAAATATGAGATCCAATTTCAAAACCAGCTGTTTTGCTCAACCGTGGAATGATGGACATATACCAATGATAATCGTCTTCGGAACATCCAACAGGTGCCGAACGAATCACGAAATTATAGTCGGGATATCCCAAAAGTCGTTCCTGAGCCTTGAGCACATAGTAAAGTGTCTCGGCCATGGCTGGAATTTGGGCATCGCTAAGACGGCTGAAATGTGCATGATGTTCCCGCGGGAAAATCCAGGTATGAAAACTGGATAATGACGCATACGGTAAAAAACATACAAAATGTTCATTTTGATAAACAATGCGTCGATTCTCCTGCAGTTCACGCCTGAGCATTTCACACATGAGACACTTGCCGTGCTCTGCGCGATATTGCCGTGTCACTTCAATGCGTGCCTCGATCTGATTTGAAATCATCGGCGTTGCAATGAGCTGCGAATGCGGATGAATAAGCGAAGACCCGGCTTTTTCACCGTTATTTTTAAATAAAATCACATGCCTGACGCGCGGGTCTTGCTCATGTGTCAAATAACGGTGCCGATAGGTTTCGATAATTTTTTCGATATCGTGCAACGGCAATCCGGGCATGCCGCGATCATGTCTTGGCGTATCAATAATGACTTCATGAATACCAAAACCGTCGATTTTCGTATGAAAAAAATCGCCGCTTTGCGTTGGAATAAGATTTTCCTGCAATGCCGGAAATTTATTTTTAATGGTGCGTGTCAACCAAGATCCGTCGTTCTGAATCAAACGATGGACTTCGACGTTGGTTGCATTCTCATTGCCTGGACAAAATGGACAGGTTTGCTCCCATTGAGGCAGAGTCATGCGTCCGGCAGTTTGAGCAAAGGCCATGGGTCGTTTTGCTCGTTCAGTGGCAATAATGACCCATTCCTGCGTTAATATATTAAATCTAAATTCCGGCAATTGACTTTATCCCAACGAATGCAGAATCCGAATAAACTCGCGATAATCCAAAGACTCTGCTCTTACGTTTGCTTCATAACCGAGTTCGACGAGTTTTTGTGTCCATGCCGTTTTATCCATGCCATGGAATCCGGAAAGACTGTTGGCAAGGGTTTTACGACGCAAAGCAAATGCGGCATGTACGAGTTTTCTGAATCGTGTTTCGTCTGCAGCATCCAGTTCACGTTTGCGCGGCGCAAATCTGAGTACGGTGCTTGTGACTTTAGGAGCTGGACAAAAAGCTTCGGGCGGCACATCGCTCACGTGTTCAATATGGTGATAGTACTGTGCCACAACGGAGAGTGCGCCGTATGATTTAGAGGCGGGTTCTGCGGTAAATCGCTGCGCCATTTCGCGCTGGAACATGAGCACCATGCCCACGAGGGGATAGTTGCCATCCACAAATCGAAAATAAATTTGAGAAGCCACATTATAGGGCAGATTGGAAACAAGTATGGGGCGCAAATTGGCATCAGCGATGAAGTCAGGCAATTCAGCTTCGAGTGCATCGCCGTGAATGACGTGAAATGCGTCTAATTCTTGACCAAAAACTTGCGCAACATAGCGCGCGCAATGATCGTCTTTCTCGAGGACGGTAATTGGGTGTCCGAGATGACACAACGCGAGTGTGAGAGCACCGGCACCAGGTCCGATTTCAAGGATATGTGATGGTCTGAATGATTCTGTTTCACGTGCAATCGTACGTGTCACATTTTCATCGAGGAGAAAATTCTGACCGAGACTTTTTTTAAGGCGCCTGCGCAGCCCTTCAACGAGGGTGCGCGGCGTAAGTTCATGCAAAACCATCATTTAAATTATTTGGCGCTATTGGCGCGACGACGGCGAAGCGTACCCAAACCGAACATCGCGAGCATCGCAAGTACGGCACCAGCAGCCGTGGATGCGGTATTGGCAAGAGGTGCAGCACTGCAATTGGTGCGTGCGGTATTGGGAATGACGTGTTCCATGCGAGCTTTTTTCTCGACAACGACGGTAACATCTTCTTCAGCTTCGGTGCCACCCAGACGAATCTTGTAAGTATCGGCGGGAACTTCGCCTTCCCACGGACAAACATATTCTTCAACTCTGCCTTCCGAGTCGGTCATAATGAACTTGGAAGCACCTCTTGGACAACGTACACGAATGAAACCAGTAGAATCGGCATCTTTGAGTTCAGGAATCGTCAAAGAAACACCTTCAGGAGCAACATTCAACGTATCTTTACGCGGCTGGAAACCTTCTTTGGTCGCTACAAATGGATAGGAACCAGCAGGCATACGGCCATAAAACGGGCATTTAATCGTTGAAACATTCGCAAGACCCGTTATGGCAATTTCAACGCCTTCTTGTGCACATGTAATTTCAACGGGCAAAACATCACCACATTTACTCTTCACTTCCTTAAAATTCTTCTTAACGCCTTTATAAATATCAGCATTTTCGCTTTTAATGCCGGCAGGCTTTCTGTCAAGCACATCGTAATGATAATAAGCACTGGCGCAGTCGTTTGTCAGCTGATAAACGCGAGCAAGCGTGTATTCTGTATAGACATCCGTCGTACACATGGACATTGCTTTGACGCCAAGACTGAGAGCTTCTTCAAAATTCTTTTCTTCAGCGGCAGAAGCCATAAGACCGGAAAGTTCATAAAATTCCTGCATCTGCTCGTCAGGAAGCGTATTACAATCGATTTCGGGACGCTCCGCAAAAGCAAGCGTAGGGACCAAAAGCATCAAGCCGCCCAAACTGACAGCGAATTTCTGCATCATGCGCGTGCGTTCCTCTCGAATCATTTTCATATTCGGCTCTCCGATTTAAATAACCAAACAAACACTTACACACTTCGTAAGCACAGTCTCTCTCAGTATTGCTCAAAAAAACACTTCTTGTCAAGTTTAGCTCAAATTTTCGCGGCTATCGGCCTTCGTCCGATACGCCGCGACCGGCCTGTGCTATGCGGATATTCCGCATACGCACAGGCTCAACACCTTGAACTACAGTGGAACAATACGCCAAAATCTGGCTTTCCCCCTGAAAACCTCAAATGAAATTCACATGCCTCAAAGCACTAAACATCGATAAAAGATGCAATATCGCCATCAATACGAGCCATAATAAACTCTTTAAAACGTTCCTTAAGACGAGCTTCAATCTGACGAATGCGCTCTTTGCTGATGCCATATTCTACGCCCAATTCAGCCAGCGTGACCGGCTCTTCTGCCATCAAACGACGATTCCATAACGCCAGTTCCCTGGGATCTGAAATGTGCGTCGAAAACTCCTGCATAATGGCATGAACTTTCGCATAAAAATCCTCATGCGCTACCGTATGCTCCGGGTTTTCATCATCATCTCTCAAAAGTTCGCCGATCGTCGTATTCTCATAACCAGGAGCATTCTGATCAATGCTTAATGCAGGCTGATCCAAATGCCGCGAAACATCAATCACATCCTGCTCCGAAACACCAAGCCTTTCTGCCACCAAAGCCGGCGTCGGATTCGTATAACCCTCCTGAACCAACTGTGCACGGGCTTTCTTCAAATTGTAAAATAACTTACGTCCCGCCCGCGTGGATCCAATGCGTATCGGCTGAAAATGATTCATCAAATAATTCAGAATCATGGCACGAATCCAATATTGCGCATACGAAGTAAATTTCACATGACGATACGGATCATAACGCTGAATCGCCTCCGATAACCCCACATTGCCTTCCTGAATCAGCTCCAAAAGATTGGCCCAGCGACGCTTATATTCACGCGCAATTTTTACCACCAAACGAAGATTCGTCAGCACAAGCAGCTGCGCTGCCTCCAAATCATCCTCATTTTTATAACGAATAGCCAGCTTCTGCTGATTTTCTGCATCTAAAATCGGATGATTACGAATATGCGACAAATATAATGTCAGCGGATCCGCTTCAGCATTGGATTGATAACGCGGTTTAAATGCAGATCTGAGCGCAAGCATGCCATCCGCAGAATCTACATCAACATCCATCGGCTCATAATGCCGTTCACGAGAACCCGACTTGGCATCCACCGCCTTTTTTTCCGGCAATAAATCGATGTCAGTGATTTCAATCTCTGGAAACTCTTCGGCACCAGGCTCCATATCGATAAAATCATCCATTCCATCATCTAAAAGCTCCGGTTCCAAAACTTCGGCATCCTCAGTAACGGGAGCTAACAACGAAGACTCACTCTGATGTTCTTTTTTATTTTCAGCCGCAATCGGGCTTTTTTTTATACTTTTCTTCATATTTTTACCTGTTGATGGCTACAACAGTAGCAATTTTCACAGCTTAAACATGAAACACCATTTGGAAAGTCCGAAATTTTACACATCAAACAACATCCACCTTTTTTCTGAAAATAATTAAAAAAAATCACAACATACTCTCCCCCCCCCCCCCAAACTCATATCAA
>JAGBXG010000293.1 GCA_017629415.1 Pseudomonadota bacterium
AGTGCGCGGACAGCCAGTGCAGTATGACGAGTTTTGTGGGCGGCGCGCAGAAATTCATACCATGCATGGTGCGTAACATTTTCATGCGGCAGATTTTCGGTGATGGCGCGATAGAGGAGCACGGGCTCAATGCCGGGTGTACCTTTCAGTTTGGCGGTTTGTGTGGCTGCATGGAGCTGTGCCAAACGTTTCAAGTCATTGGAAAAGAAACCGTCATCAATTTTAGGCATTGTATTGACAGTGGATTGCATCTGATTTGAAATCTGACTGTTTGTCTTTATCTGATTGTTGAGATTTATTGGATTCAAAATACTCACCGTAGGCACATCGCGCATTCACTCCAACCTTTTATTTTATATCAAATCCCTTCAATAGTCACGAGTCGATAATCCCTTCAATCATCACGAGTCGATACGTGGTCGGTACATATATGCATTTGGGGTTATTGGACTGTATGGGGTTCGGCTATGGCGGCTTTGAGCGCCGCCATACGCCTTTGATGAGCTTGGCTATGGCGGCATTGAGCCGCCATACGCCGCGCTTTTTTATTTGTGGGATTATTTTTCCGTGTGTTCAGGTAAATGAAAGAATGTTGCTTAAAATTTTGACTTATATGTTTTTGAGTGGTAAACGCGGTGCCAGATAAGACATGGTGTTTAAGGAATGTTTTATCTGGCTGGAACTTCATCGGGCAGAAGTTGTTTGATGCAAAGTGAGGATGTTGGTTTTATTCCTTGCTGTGGTTTTGTTCCGGTCATGTGTCAGACGGCGAAATGGAAGCGCAAGTATTGCGTATGAATGAGGAGAACAAAATGGAAAATCAAGCTGCAGCATGTGTTGGTATGTCAATGGCTCATCATGGTATGTGCAAATACGAAACGGGCATGGGAACATTTGAGGGTGGCGTTCCCCATGTGATGCCTGTTTGGACTCGCGAATATGCAGGAAACAGACGTTATATGCATATGTCATATCGAAAGTCCGTGAAGTCGCATGTTTTTGAGCCGTCACGTCGTGTTCATGTTTCGCGTTTAAGCCATATAGAAGCTTATATGCGCTGGTCATTAACGCGAGATATGATTCGTGCCTGTTCCAATGCGGAGTTTTACATTTTTACAGCGGTTTCTGCGGGTATTCATGTCATGCAAGCCTGGTTTGCCGGTGACAGTCTCATGACTTCCTGCTGGTATTTTTCTGCGGACTGTTCATGGAAGACGATACTGAACGAAGTCTGTGCCCATGGGGATGCAGGCAAGCATGCATACTTTTTTACACCTGGTAATGCCATCCGTTGTCAATGTTCGGAAGTGCATCCCGTTCGTTGTTTGACGCGTCGCCATATTCTTCAACACAGCCCCAATGCGACTGTGATTCATCTCGACAGTCTTGCGCATTCTGCAGTTCAGTATTCACATCGTTATATTGGTGCAGATGCGCGTTGCTGGCTTGAGCGGCTGACGGCTGGCGGTATTTCTCCTGCCAGCCGAGATTTACATGATATCGAAGAAGATTATCTCGTCTCTGCCATTTGCGCTGATCTTGCGGTGATTATTCGCCTCATGCATCGCCCTGCACATGCTGTTGTTGGGGTGCAGGGAGGTAAAGCTGTTTAATCTCTTTACGCTTTCTTCGTCAGCTGCGTCATTCCAGTCGGTCACATGCGCCAGTACGCTCTCTCCTGTCATTCCTTGTTTTCTCGAAATCACATGCATTCTGCGGCAAAAAGCTGCGGAAGATACGAAGGATTGAACTCACGAAAACCGCCCATGATTGTGGGTTCCCAGGAACTTGAGCTCCTTTGGCATGATTTCAAAGGGCAGCGCCCTTTGGTCACGGCGTACGCAAAGTCACAAAAGACTTAAGAAGTGGTATGTCGCGGGACGAAAAATGGGGGAGCGGGTCCCCATTTTTCCAAAAAACGAGTGTTATCAGTACC
>JAGBXG010000294.1 GCA_017629415.1 Pseudomonadota bacterium
AAAAACTAAACATCCATCCGCAGTTTTTCTAACAGTCCGTCACTTACACAATATCGATGTGACGGACCAACTGCGGCGCTTCAGCCATAAAAGAACGACCCACCTCGGCAAATTGGTCGGGATCGTCCGTCACCAAGTATTCCACCGTGCCCGATGCCGTTTTCGTATCCAAAAGATGGCGATTTGACAACTCATGGGCCAAATAAGATGCCGTGGCCTGGGCGCAGTCACAAAGCTTCATCTCAACGCCCAAAACACTCAAAACCTCAGAAATCATGGGTTTGAGCACCGGATAATGTGTGCAGCCCAATATCAGCGTATCCGGCACATCACTGCCTGCCTTGGCAATCAGCTCTGAAAGATATTGCTTAACCACCAGACGCGCCACATCTGTCTTGCTCCAGGCTTCTTCCACCAACGGCACAAAAAGCGGACAAGCATGACCGCAAACCTTCATGTCAGGTGCTGAACGCAAAATCGCATGCTCATAAGCCCGGCTGGCAATCGTGGCTCGCGTGCCAATAATGCCAATACTGCCTTTTTGGGTCATTTGCATCGCCATTTGCGCAGCCGGTTCGATGACGCCAAAAACGGGAATATCAAAAGCTTCATTCAACGCATTTAGGGCATGCGCACTTGCCGTATTACAAGCAATGACAATCGCTTTGACATCGCGCTTGACGAGCTGACGCGCACATGACGTGGCATAACGTACAATCGTTTGCGGCGTTCGATTGCCATAAGGCACGCGAGCTGTGTCGCCCAAATAGACCAAATCCTCATGCGGCAACTGCGCACGAATGGCATCTAAAACCGTTAATCCGCCCACACCGCTGTCAAAAATTCCAATCATAATCAGACACAAATCATGTTTTAAAGTACAAAGTTCTTGTGGGGCTCCGCCCCAAACCCCGCCAAGGGGCTGAGCCCCTTGGAACCCACAATCATGTAAATCCTTCCTCCATTCCGCCAGCTGACGAAAAAAGCGCCATGATGTCGAGCTAAGGGGGAAAATCAGAACCCTATATCAAAATGGATTCTAAAGCTTGAGTTTCTTTCAAATAAGTCAAGGCTTCTCCCAAAAGATAAAGCGATCCGGAAATATAAATTACCCCCTGCCTGCCCACATTTTCCGCCGCCCGGCGTATGCCGTCAGCCAATGTCAGGCTGGCCTGTGTTTCTGCCAAACCCACCCTTGCACAATATTCATGGGGGGTGCAAGCACGAGCCGTCGAAGCTATCGGCACGATATAGATCGATTCTGACCTAAAGACTTCTAAATATTGCGAAAACATCGATTCCAGGCCTTTATCGCGACAGCTGTTCACGACAAGCGCCATACGGCGGCCGGCTTGACGCTGACGAATGGCGGCCAGCAAGGCCCTGACACCATCCTCATTGTGTGCGGCATCTAAAATGATTTCATCGACCCCGAATTTCTGCGCTGTTTCCGCCGAACACGGCCACAAACGCCCCACCCATCGCGTTCGCTGGAACAATGTGTCCAGCACAGACAAAGACTCAGACAGATGGAGCGGCAAAATTCCAAGTGTTTGCAGCTTTATCCAGGCAAATGCCGCCACAGCAGCATTATCGCGCTGATAACCGGCATACTTTTCAGTCCCTGACAATCGGAATTTGCCCCCCTCATACACAAGCCAAACCTGACCGTCGATTTCATGCCATTCAAAGGATTCACCCAAAGCATCAAAAGACGAACAGCCGCATTTTTCAGCTTCCTGACGCAGCACATCCCGCGAGGAACGACCGCAAATCACCGGACATCCCGGTCGCATGATTCCCGCTTTTTCCCGGGCTATCTGCTCGATTTCATGCCCAAGATAATCCTCATGATCACGGCTTATCGAAGTGATGATGCTTAAACTCGGGTTTAAGGCATTGGTGGCATCCAATCTGCCCCCTAGTCCGACTTCAAATACGCCAAACTGCACGTTCGAAGCCTTGAACTGCCGCAAAGCCATCATCAAACAGCATTCAAAATAGGTCAGTGTCGTGCCGGAATAAGCCGGCGTACTGTCACCGCCGTATTCTGCCAAAACTTCAGAACCTACACGCACGATATCTTCGGTTGTCACTTGACAGCCGTTGATTCGAATCCGTTCTCTAAAATCCACGAGATGCGGCGATGTAAACAACCCCGTTTGAATCCCTGACAATGTCAAAGCATTCGACAATAATGCACTGACCTGCCCTTTGCCATTCGTACCGGCCACCAAAATATGCGGATAACGGCATATTCCAGACTCTCGCGAAAGTGCCGACTGTATCGCCGTCAGCCCAAACTTCATCACGCGCTCATTTTGGGCAAAAAGACGTGCATAAAATGCTTCAGGTGTGGTTTGGAGTTCTTGTGCGTGTAATGTTTTAACGACAGTTTTCAACAGAAATCCCTTTTTGCATGACTCCAAGAGCGGGGATGCGCATCTGGAGTGTTGAATTGCCGCGAATGACCGTTATTTTTTTATCTGCGGCATCTTCCCAACGCATATCCGATTCAGGCACAATCCAATCCCCGATTTTCAGGCCTGCCTGAGCTCCGGCTCCATTGGGATCTAAAGATTTGACATATAAACGGGCATTTAGTGCATCATAAGCATATTCCACACCGATGCTATAACGCCATGTCGTCATGGGACGAAAACAATAACCGCTCAATTTAAGCAATGATTCAATCGGCAAAGGTCTTTTTCCCGTAATATATTGCTTAAAAAAATCCTGGAAATCGAAGGCACTGTATGCCGTCAAAAGTTCGCGGATGGAAGCATTGGTCTGAAGCGCGTTCCAGGCTTTATGCTGGCTTAAAAAATACCAGAAATTCTCAAGATTATAGCCAGTATGATGCAAAGCCCATTGCTGTTCGATGGCAAGACTCGTAAAAAAGCCATGATGATACGCAAAGTCAGCTTTATGCAATTGTCCATGCTGTTTTGCAGACATCGTTCTGACAATACTAGAAGTCATCCACTCCTGAAATTGCTCATGACTGATTAATCCCAGGGTCAGCAAAGATTTAAAAGCGATATATTGCGTCATGCCTTCGCGAAACCATGCTGTTCCCGCATAATCTTTAGGGGAAAACCGCAAGCCTTCGCCATTGTAAAGATGAAACAGCTCATGGGCCATCAAAACACGACGTGCAGCCCCTTGCGAAGCGGCAGACTGTCCCATCTGAAGAACAATACCGCCATGACGTGCAAATCCATGGCTGTAATGCGCATCAAAAGGCAGAGAAAACAGAAATATCGACAGTCTCTGAGGGGTCTTAAGCGGCAACAAATTGCCATAATAACTCAAGATCTGTGTCAATTCGCGTTCCATGACATTGACATTCGTTTGCCATTTCGGATCAACGGCTAATGTCCAAGTCATTTGTCCAGAAGATGCCACGACAACTCGCGATGTTCCCATCGCCCAATAACTGCGCGTCAGCTCAAATTTATCGCGAGCCGAATAGATGGGATATTCTCCAGACTGATCTGAAAGTTTCAGTGTTGTGACAGTCTGTCCTCCCCCGATGAGTTCCACGCGAGCCCCTTGCACCCCATTCACACTTGCCGAAGCATCGCGTTCAATAAAGAGGGATTCGCCAGGAAATATCAACGATGAACCGTCATAATACGGCGACAGTTCTGAGGCCACCCAAAAACGTCCCTGCGGCAAAGCAGCCATGGAAACGACATATTGAAATATCAAAGATGAAGCTTCCCAATGGCTCAGACAGCCAGCCGCATCAAATTTCACGGCAACAGGCT
>JAGBXG010000295.1 GCA_017629415.1 Pseudomonadota bacterium
GCTGCCCTTTGGAAACCCTGCCGGGGCTTTGCCCCGGACCCCACCACGGGGCTGAGCCCCTTGGAACCCGCACTCAGGGGCGGTTTGCGCAAGTAGACGCATGCGTAATTGCTGACGTTTTTTGGCCGGCATTTGGATGCAATTTCGAGCAAACAAGACAAACACCCGAGGTTGCCTGGATGAGCGAAGCGAATCAGGTTTCTCTCCCAATGGGAGAGAACGCCCGAAGGGCGATAGTGAGGTCAAAGCTGACAAATAAACTGCGCCAAAGGGCGAGCAAAAAATGCAACTTATGAATCACTATCAATCAAACACGAGAACGTTTTCCTCGCCCTTTTTGGCAATAAGCTTATCGATGTATTTCATCGCATCGGCATAACGTTCGCGGAAACGATCCAAGCTTTTGCGTTCCTCATGCGTGGGATTCGGGAAAAGTCGAACCAGAAGTTCCTCAATATCAATCAGACGTAAATTGGTTACAAGAGTACGGCTGAATGTTTCCACCATGTGAAGCCGGCGAACAACGCGAGGCGCGTGCCAGGGCGGAAAAGCCGCACCATTGTCGATGGCAATCAAACCACCAGGCTGAATGTGACAATTTGCCCCATAATTATTGACAGCCCCGGAAAAACGATCCCAGTTGTTCGTCAAATAATCAATGAGAATCATATCTGAAATCTGATGAAGCACATCTCGCGTGGTTTTGCCCTCTAAATATTCGAGCAATTTACGGCTGCTTTTAGGCGAATCAGGCCGCGCACTTGCTAAAAGCGTACGAATAAATGTCTCAAGAGAAGGCTTGTCACGATCCGGATCTTTCAAATACGGCGACCATGCCCCTGTCACTTCAATGGGAAAAAACTCAAACGGCGTGATCCATTCTTTGTAGGCTGCATAGATAAATTTCGAACCGGATTCTTTTTCCCAAATCAAATGTTCAAACTTTGAACGATAACCTCTGTTCTTTTTTGAACTGGATGCCTCATAAAGCGCATAAAAATCATCCTGAGCAAATCGAACAGGACGCGTGACAGGCACGTCATAACTGCACTCCAAAATCTGGCAAAGACGATAATAAGCAATTTCAGAGCGATACATCGTCTGCCGCAAATCCTGATCAGGTTTGATGGCAGCTTTAGCCGTTTCATCGGCAGAATCTGTGTATTTAAGCGATACAGTAGATCCGCCCCCAAGCGCAGAAAGTGCATTGGTGCCGTGCGGTTTGACTTCATCATATAATATCGCAGTCATCAGAGGATCATTATCCACTGCCGCCCAAAATTGCGTAAAATCCTGCACTTCACCCCTGCGAATCGCAGCCATGGCAGCCCTGCGTTCCGATGCATAATCAACAGGTTCAGAAGGCGGCAAATCTTGAACTTCGCTATCCAAAACCTGATCCCCCTGTTCGGGAACGACTGCAACCATACGGGATGCATCAACATTGGATGGCTGTGGTTCAGATAATCCAGTTCCAGCCATGTTTTCAGTCCCTGCAACAGCTTCAATTTCTGCTGCGACTTCGGTTCCCACAACATTTCCGGCTGTTTCCTCCTGCGCATTGCCTGCCGAGGTGGTGGCGCTTTCCGATGCCGTGTCAGATGGCATGTCTGTATCCAGCACATCAGTTTCCTGTTCCTGTTCAACCGGCTGAACTGCCTCCTGTGTAGCAGCTTCAGGTTCAGGACTGCTGCTCGCACAGGCCACAAGTCCAAGCACGTTGACCATCAGAAAAGAACTCAATATTTTTTTCATCATATTGCCATCAAATTCATAATTAAGTGGGCAGTTGCATCCTATCACAACACAAAATATCTATATATAACACAAGCCTTATTCACGCGTTGACAAATTCATCTTTCGGATAAACAATTTAGTACATCGGGGAAACTGTTCCCGATGTACGACTTTGCTTCAAACGGGAGAAACGATGACTTTGAAATCAACAATTTTAGCTTGTTTATGTACCGCAATGCTGATGGGATGTGCGTCAACTGCAAATGATAAAAACACGCATGCCGCAACAGCTGAAAACACAACATCTGACTCAAACATCGAAAATTCAACAACCAAGAGCGCAGAAAATAACGTTCAAAATGCCGTTAATACAGCCCAAGCAAACATTCCCGAATCCTGCCGAACAGCTGTAAACAATTTCATCCGAAAATCTGACGGCTCTCTCGAAGTACTGACGAATGACGGTATCCTGCGCAGTATCGACAACACAGGTGCCGTCAAAGTCATCAGCAAGCTGAATGACAACGCCGCAAATTACCAACTGCTGCCCACGCTTAATGTACACCTCCATTATCACCCCGACAGAATCATGCTCGAAAATACAGCAGGCCAAGAACTGTTCAAACTCGCCGGGGATCCCACAAAACGTCAGGCTTATTACAGTATTGATGCCGCCGAACTGGCCATCTTAAATACAAACGGAAAATTCAATGTCTGGAACGCGGAAAAAGGCTTCGGAAACATCGCCATGAACGAACGCGTCCAAGACTTTATCAACCGTCAAAGCCCCGACCATCAGCTCGGTTTCCCCGGTGATGTCCGCTCACTGGGCATCGGCAAAAATGGCTATATCGCAGTCGCCATGGATACCCCATCAGACGGTAAAGTCGGCTTGCTCTATCTGCTCGACAGCGTTAACGCACCAGGACAGCTCAAAAATATGGGACGAACGAATACCCCCGTAAAAAAAGTCATGGTCTCTGCCGCCGCTGAATATCTGGCTGCCATCGATGAACCCGGACAACTCTATTTCACATCCACCTCAAACAAAGGATTTGTCATCTTCGCACAGGCATACAAAGATGTCAAAGACCTCGCGATGTTCGGAAATAATCCTGTTATCGTGCGGCCAGATAAAGTCATGGCACTCGACTACCGCACGGGCATTGCTTTGTATGAAATCCCAGGCAACTACGACAAATGTGATGTCAGCGCCGAAAAACTTTACTGCGCTGGCAATGGCATCATAAGCGTCTTTAATGCCAACGATGGCAAACATATCCGAAGCCTTGGATTCAAAAATGACACCTATACGACCCTCGAAAACGATGTAATCTCCGGCTCTTGCCAATAAAAATAACCACTTCTATTCATAAATTTAAAAAGGCGGATTCAACTCCGCCTTTCTAAACTCTTCATAAAAACAATATAATAACCACAATTATTTACATGTAGTTATAACATCCACACCAAACTACAAATATCTACAAATAAGACACTGTAAGCCACAAATCTCTAGACATATCAAGGGAATAAGCCCAAAATAAAATTTAAAATGATATAAAAAACATTGTCCAATCGGGCTTTGAGTGTTAATTGCATGCTTTCTTTTTTGAACAAAAATAAGTTTTTGTTCCTTTTTTATTTCTTTTTCATGGTGAGCAGTTGCGATGACGGATTTAACAACCCCGAAAAAGCAAATCAGCATCTGGTGGTTCGCATTTGGATATTTTGCCGCTTATGTCCCTTATTCGTTCATGACCAAAGTTCTGACGAAAGGTCTGTTGAGTAACGGACCGGATCCCGTTCATGATGCGCATTGGGCTGTCAACAGCTTTGAAATTCTGCCTCCAACGATTATGGCTTCCGTCCTTGTCATGATCGCTTTCATCTCATGTATGAAATGGTGGAAATATGCCACACAGTGGAAACTCAATCTGGGCGGTAAAGAAATCTCCCTTCCCCGTCCGCGCCTTCTGACCCTGTTCTCAGGTATTTGTACCGGCCTCGTCGTTGTCACAACAACACTTGCTTATACCATCGACGGCGTTTCCATCGTGTTCGCCATGCTGCTCATGCGTGGCGGTATGCTCATCATGTCGCCAATTGTCGATACCATCTTTAAACGAAAAGTAAGATGGTTCAGCTGGTGTGCTTTGGCAATGTCTATTGGAGCGCTTGTCGTTTCCAATCTTTGGGACTTTGCCAGCAAATCTGGTACCGAAGAACTTAAGTTTTTCAACGCTCTGCTCCTCATCGACCTCGCCGTTTACCTCGGTTCCTACTTCGTCCGTCTTTCCATGATGTCAAAACTCGCTAAAAGCGAAAATGACGATGACACCAAGAAATTCTTCGTTGAAGAGCAGATGGTCGGTACGCCCTCTATCCTCATTCTTCTCTTCGTCCTCTCCTTCTTTGGTGCCGGCGCCGATTGCAGCTCATTCCTCGGCGGCATTCATCATGGCTTCTATGAATTCTGGACACACCCGTGGCAAGTCATCGCTATCGCTATGGCCATCGGCTTCTGCTCGCAGTTTAACGGCGTATTCGGCGGCCTCATTCTTCTCGATAAATCCGAAAATGCCTTTGCAGTTCCCGTTAATCGTTGTTCCTCCATTCTTGCAGGTGTCGCTGCGACCCTGGCTTTGGCCATTGTCTTTGAAAGTTATCCGCTTCCCGGCACAGGTGAATTCGTTGGCGCTGCCTTCATTATCGGTGCAATCCTCTTCCTGACATTGCCCAAAATGTTCCAGAAACTGAAAGCTAAAAAATCCGTTAACCTCGTCGTTTCAGAACCCAAAACCGACGCTGAAGAAAAAGCAGACGCTGAAGAAAAAGCAGACGCTGAAGAAAAAGCAGACGCTGAAGAAAAAGCAGAAAACGCTGACGATGAAAATAAAGATGATGCCGAAAAATAATTGGCACATCCCAAAACTCAAAAGGCAGGATTTTGATCCTGCCTTTTTTTTATGCCTTTTTTTGTGAATATTTTTTCTGCGCCTATGTCGGCCTTCGGCCTCCATACGCCGCCGTGCGTCGCTATGCCGGCCTTGAGCCGTCATACGCGCCGCAAATCCTGCATGTTACTTGACATGCAGGACATCTACCGAGCCAGCCGTTGAATGAAGCACCAGAATTTGCTGGCGTTTGGCATCGTAAACCGCATCAATGGGCCCCTTGGGGGCATCTTCCGAAGGCGAAAGCCGCAGATGAAGAACATTGCCTTCTTCAATCCAGCTGATGGTGTCACGATTAAAATCTATGACTGCCAAACGATGATCACCGACAGACACAGGCGTGGTCAGCCCCAGGTCATTCTCATGTATGGCAATCGTTTCTTCAAACTGGTTTGCAGTTTTTAACGAACCCTTGGCAATACAGTGAATTTGGGAAAGCAATGCATTCCCGACACACACAGAAGTATCCGTCACGGCCATGCGCCCCAAACTCAGATTCTTCATGCAAACCGATCGAAGCACATGCGAACTGTCTGTAGAATCAAAAAACTCAAGACAGGAATTTTCAGGCGGAATCGTTTCTGTTCCCCAAGTGACCACACCCGCAGTCACCCAGGCAACCAGTTCTTGGCCATTGATATTCAAAATATCCGCAAAAACGGGATCTTGAGCCACTGTTTTTAGACTGTAAACGTTGCCGGTATTATCAAGCCCATAAACCGAACCAGCAGCCGTCATATTGGCATAATCGTATTCACTGTCGAGTACAACAAACTTATCGTCACCATAAGTCACGATATCTGTAGGAGCTTTAAACGTTGTTTGTTCCAAAACGGTTGTTTGGCTTAAATTGTCATTCAAATCGAAACGATAAACCGCCGAAACAGAGCCCTGGCATGAAACATAAACAGCCTTGTCATTGACATGAACGGCAAAAGGACCGGCATTTTGCCCAAGATCAATATAAGCCTTATCAACATTCAAAGACTCAAGATGGATACGGTGAATGGCATTATTCCCCGAGTCTACAACATATGCATAATCGCCATAAACCTCGATATCGGACGGATAAAGCCCGATATCAGGGATGGATTTAACTGCTTCCATCGGCAATTTGGCTTTAATTTCATCCGGAATATTTCCAAAAAGATAAGTACCATTCAGCTCTTGAATGGTATTGCCATTTTCATCGTTTTCAGCACATCCGCAGACAGCCAAAATGGTGCAAACAGCCAATGTAAATCCTATTTTCTTCATAATAATCCTGTGCTTGAATAATTTTTTTGTTTTCACACGTTCTTTGATGCATTTTATTCGACAGGCCTCACCCCAACCCCTCTCCACCAGAGAGGGGCTTTGACCTCACTATCGCCCTTCGGGCGTTCTCTCC
>JAGBXG010000296.1 GCA_017629415.1 Pseudomonadota bacterium
ACTGCGTTATGACGGCGAAACAGCCGGCAGCGTCAAAAATAACTACAAATTCACCAAAACCGGCATCGTACAAACGATGGTCAAGGGAGCTGCCGCCGATATGCAGCATTGTACGCTGAACGGCGATGCAGAAATGATACCGCTGCTCATGCCGACAGATACAGAAAAGAGCCGCACCATTCCCTATGCTCCTTAAAATTCTTTTTATGAATCGCGTGCTATGCTGACGCATACGCACGCTTGGCGGCGCTATCGGTCTAAAGACACGATACGCGCCGCTTTTTTTTTGCATGTGACCTTCCCCAAAATCAAGGCGTATGCAAAGTCGCACATCACTCGCAAAGTGAGACATTGCGAGTCCTCATTTTCCCAAAAAAGATAGTTATGAGTCCCCGGCTGACCAACAAAAACGCCCCATTTTGCGAGATTCCAAAGGGGGGCAGCCTCTTTGACGTGGTTTGGGGGCGGAGCCCCAAACAAACTTTGCGTACGCCGTGCTTGACGGGGTGTGTGACAAAACCCCACAAGCATTTTGCGCCGCAAAGCATATTGGCCCCTTTGGAATCCAACAATATATAGGCGTTTTCGTAGGTTTGACGGGTGTTGCTTACGAGCATTTTTGCTGTACTCTCGGGTGAGCAAAAATGATTCGCGCAAGCGAATCCTCTCTCTCTCCATTTATGGAGAGACCGCGCTGCAAGCGCGCTAGTGAGGTCCAAGTCCCCCTCTCCGTTGGAGAGGGGGATTTAGGGGGTGAGGCTTACGTGGTCATTTTTAGGAAAAGTCCAAGCTGTTGTCTCATCTCTGAGAATCGTTCGCTCGTATTGAAGGCAAACAATCCTGGCACATTCGGCATATTGGCATAATGCGCCAGCAATTGTTGCGGCTGTGCCGGAATATGCAAATTGGGCTTTTTACGGCGCATCAAAGCCATAATGGAAGCACACAAATCTGCGCTAAAGAGATGTCCGATATTGGCATCCAACACCGAGGCAGCATATTGCAATTGAATGGGATCATATTGGAACGATGCGATGCCTTGAGTGGTGATAAATTCGACGATAGTTTTCCTCAAATGGCGTGGCAGGAATGACTTAATACGGCTCAAGACATCCGGCATCGCCAATTTTTCGTCATACAATCCGAGCAACCCGGAAATGACCATGATGATATTTTCGTGCGGCAAAGTCACGAGCGGCAGGGTCCCGAGTTTCAGATGCGTCATGGCTGCAGCCATATGGAAACGTTTTTCTGCCTCCGAAGCACTGGCAAATGCCGAAGCATTCAACAAGAGCATCCCAGGATTATTGGGACAAGCCGAGAAGATGAAGGGTGCATCCTGAACGACTTGTGCATCGGGTCCTTGAATGCCAAAGACATTGGCAATTTCAAAGAACAGGGAAGCCAATGCCGGCACCATGGTAATGGGATCAGTCTGACGTTCCGGCAAAGCAAAAATTTGCTGTGCTTTAGCCCCTGCTAATTTCAGCAGCATTTGAACATTGGGATTCAGCTCAACAGTCTGCGCAAGCCGAATAATGTTATCGTCAATCGAATCCGGTTTCATCGGATATCGCTGATGATAGGCACTCTGTAAGCTTTCTGTCGGCTGAATGGGAGCAGCCAGAGCCATCAATTGCTGTTCAACGCGAGCCTGAAGATCAAAGCGATTGGCATTTTTTGCAATATCCAACATGGCTTGATACGGTTCAACACGGAAAGGCGACAAAGCTGCCGCTGCGCTGGCATGACTCATGGCTTCTTTAGGATCGAACACGCGAGCTGCAAGCAAGCGGGTCTGGAACGAATTCGGGGCGAGGTTTGCAGCAGCCACCGCATATTTATCGGCTTCAAAACGTCTGTGAAGCGGTCCGCCGTAACAGTATGCCACGAATTCATAAATGCTGACCATGACTTCGGTCGGAACATCACGAATTTCAAGCAATTTTTCGACGAATGCCAAAATAACAGCCGGCTCATTGCACCGCATAATCCAGGGATGCACATCATTAAGGATGCTGGCACGAAGTGGCACAAGACTTGCCGCCTCACGCATGATATGGGTCAGTTTATCCTGTTCATTCAACGACTTATAAATATTGGCGATTTGCAGCAAAACGCGGATATTTTGCGGCGGCTCAATCATTGTCTTCAAGCGCAGCAAAAGTTCCAAAGCTTCCTGCAGTCTGGATTCCATAAAATAGATATCAGCCATGCGTTCCATCGCATGCGTATCATTCGGATTGGCGTTTAAAATATCCTGCAGCAAAGGCAATGCATGACGCGGCATGCCAAGATTATCAATATAAATGTTTGCCAGATAAAGCCTTGCTGTGAGCAGAATATTTTCATCCGCATCTGCCTGTTCTAAAATGCGTTCCAAGGCATTTCTGGCTTCATTCCAATGATTCAGAGATACCTCAATTTGTGCAAGTTTCCACAAGACCTCGACATGACTGGGATCAATTTCCAGAACCTGGCGAAGCTTGACTGCTGCTTGAGCAGGCTCATGGAATTCATTCAGATAGTCTTCAGCCATCTGAATAAAGCGTTTCACCTGATTATCTGGCGAAATGGAACGCGTATGAATCTGCAATATACTGTCGATGGCAGCCACATCACGTTTCCTGCGCAGCAAATCAAGCAACTGATCGCACAAATCCATGCGTTGAGGTGCCAGCATAAAGGCCTGTTTAAAATAATCGATGGCCATATCGATATGATTCAGCTGATCGCGGGCAATGCGTGCAGCTTCACACCAGGTAATGACACGCATTTCCATATTTTCCAGACATTGTGCCTGAAGCGAAAGAAAACGGCTCAAAAGCTGGGGATTGTTCATCTTGCGAGCCATATTGGTCGCAATACGCAACGCCGGAAGGTGCGAAGGATTCTCTTCAACGACATCGCAAATCATTGAAAAGGCTTGCTGCGGCAAATCGGGATAAATCGATTCCACCAAAGCAACCTGGATCTCTATTTTATCTTCCTGAGAAGCTCGCTTTAAACGTCTCTCCAGGAAAGGCACGAGATTGGCACGGCAGGGTTCCATAGCCTCAAGCCGTTCATTGGCCATAATATTATCTGGATCAAGTTCCAGCGTTGACTTCAATGAAGAAACTTCGTTTTCAAATGCACCGTTTGTCGCGGGATAGGCATGTGCAACAAATGCCGCCAAATTATAATCATGTGCGGCAATCGCCTTATCTTTCGTATTTTGAGCACCTTCCGCAAACAACGGTGCCAGTTCGGTCATCTGCTGACGGTTAAACTGCGAATGCACAAGCATAATACGTGCATTCATGGCATCGGGTGAAAGGGCAAGAGCAAGTTCCAAAGGATGAATGGCATCGTCCGGACTCTGAATCATCCAAGTGTACAAATAAGCCAACAGCATTGCGCTTGCACTCTTGGTAGACTGATTCTTAATCGTATTCGTCAATTCCTGAATCAATCCAGCTTGAGATTCATACCGAGCTGTTGAACCGTAAAGCAGTGCAAGTAAAAATACAACCGGCACATAATTCGGATCATGCCTCAGTGCCATTTCCAAAATAGAAACTGCCTGCTCCGGCTCTTTAAAAAGTGTCAGCGTCTTCAGTGCGACTCTAAACAGCAAACGCGCTCGCGCCTGAGGCAATGGCAAATGCTGTGCCTTATCCAATGCCAGCTCATAATAAGCCGCCAAATTGCCGCTAGTACGATAAATATGAGACAGCTTTGTCATCGCCACTGTATTATCAGGCTCAATCGACAAAATTTGTTCATAACAGGATACAGCACTCTGAACATCGCAAAGCATATCCTCATAAACATGGCTCATGGTGAACAATGTCATCAGCTTTTCATCCGGCTTGTTCATCACAGTAAGCTGTATTTCCAGAACTTCTATCAGTTCCTTCCAACTCCGCAGCTCAGATAAAACTGCATAAAGCTCACGATAAACCGCCAAATTCTTAGGATTCTCCTGACGTGCTTGATGCAGGAAACTGACGGTATAATGATTGCGATTCATTTTATAACGACAAATATTCGATATCCGCAGAAGAATATCACAACGCTCTGTCGGCGTTGCGGCATAATCTTTTTCTGCGAGCAACATCTCAATCAAAGATTTCCAGTCATGAATCTTATGATACAAACGCTGAAGATTATGAATCGCATGAATGTCATCCGGATATATCTCACGATACTGGCGATAATACGATATCGCATTATCCACCTGTCCTAAATTGTAATCATACAAAGTTGCCAATGTATAACACAAAGACGCACGAATTCGCGCATCCTGAACCGTCTCAAGACGCATGCGGTACATCCTGACAATGCCTTCATAATCATTTCGAGAACGAAGAATTTGCTCAAGATATTCAAACGCCGTCCGTTGACCAGGATCGAGCATTAAAGCACTGCGGAAATTTTGCTCTGCCTCCTGATACTTCTTCAATACATCGTAACAATAACAGCCCAAATCGGCCAAACGTTCGGCGGCTTCTTCTGTATTAGAAATCTCGGCAATGCGTTGATTGATTTGCATCG
The DNA here is from genome assembly GCA_017629415.1 of Pseudomonadota bacterium. The sequence goes on from JAGBXG010000296.1 coordinate 4,540, forward strand.
CCTCTTCCAAACGGCCGTCACGCTGAAGCAAATCAATATAATATTCCAATGTCAGACGATCATGAGGAATCTCACGAAGAATATCCCGAACGACATCAATCGCTGCACTCAGGGCCTTCCCGTTCTGATCCAAATTTATCGCCCGCATTAAAGCCATTTCCAAACGCTCTCGCGGGACTTCTGTTGCCTTTCCAAGCTCAAAAAGCACATGATCACACGCTTGCCACTGTGTGGGATCATCCGCAATATTCTCAAGAATCAGTTCAAGCGGCAAAACATCGTTCGGCTGATACTTCAATGCCTGCTCATAAGCCGACTTCGACCCTAAAATATCTGAAAGCAAATCATTCGAAACACTGCCCGCCAACAAAAGTGCGCAGCAGCTCATTTGTTTGTCACGAGATGCATCCGCAAATGCATTGCTCACAGCAAATATCGTCTGCCATGCCCCCTGACGAATCAAATGCGTCATGCCCTGAAAATACGCATACAAAGACCCGGGCGACAATTCCAGTGCATGCAAATAACTCGTCAAAACCTCAGAGGTTCCATGCTTTAAGCTGCTCTCTATGTCAGCTTTCAAAGTATGACATGCCACCTGAAGTTCGCGGTCATCCGTCAAACTAATCAGCTTATCCAGTGTATCGCAACACTCTTTGTAACGGTGCTCAAATAAAAGCAAATAAAACAATGTACAAGCCGCCGATACGCGTTGAGGTGCAAGCGCACATGCACGATACATCATGGCAATCGCTTCAGCAGTCTGAGGCTCTTCGCCAAAATAAGTAATCAGCGCACACTCTTCAAGTAATACAGACTGTTCTTCCGCAGACAAATCCGTATCAATATCCGACTGAAGCAAAGTTAAAACATCTTTGGTCTTATTATAAGCTCGCGCAATACGGCGCAGCTCATGAATCGCCGATCGGCTGAAATGATTCGCCTCCAATGCCTTCAAATAACGCACATAGGCAAGCTTCTCATAGCCTGTGTGCTCTAAAATTCGCGCTATTGCCAGCTGAATCGTACACTCACGTATCCCATCTTGTGTGCGCACATGACGGATTTCATCATCATATCCTGCAATAATATCTTCAAGTTCATCTGGAAGCCCCTCTCCCTTCTCAAGCTCAACATTCAAATTATCAGATGCCTCTGCATACCCCTCTTGCTCCGCCTGAGCCGGAAGCAAATTCGGCGAAGAAAACACACTGCGCCGAAGCTCGGCTGAACCACCGCTCACAGAACCGCCCTTCAACCATGCCTCCGGCAGTTCCTGCTCATCGGTCATTCCCAAATCCTGACCAGCCGATTCTAAAATGTCATGCATTAATTCAAGCGCATCTTCCGTCAGCTCGCCTTGAAACTCCTCTCCTTCCTCCACAGGTTCCAACGATTTCTGTACGGACATTAAAGGCAAATTTCCAGACTTTAAACTCGGAATCTTACCAGCTTTGACACCCGATGACGGACGAGGCGGAGGCAAAGACGGTTTGCCCGTCAAACCTTCATTCACCTTCAATTCCACGCCTTTTTTGTCACCGCTCAGCTGCGGCGGCGCACTTAACGCCATCGTCTTGTCGCTGTTCGGCAACGTCGGAGCCCCCATCGACAACGTCTTGTTCATCGCACCCTGAGACGGCGCACTCAATGCCATCGTTTTATCACTGTTCGGCAAAGACGGCGCAGTCATTGCCATCGTCTTTTCACCGCCAGTCGGAGAAGGCACACGCGGCGGCATCGTTGAAATCTTCTTACTCTCCCCCGACTGCGATGTTTTGTCCGCACCTTCCCCAGCTTCCGTTAAAGTCTTTTTCAACACTTGAGGCACAGAAAGCGCCATCGTCTTATCCGCTCCATCCGACGACTTCAAAGAAATTTTCGGAGGCTTCGGTTTACCAGGCAACGAAGGCTTCTGAATCGAACCCGATTCTGCACCGACATCTGCACCCACCTTTAAGGACGGCTTTTTCGCCTCTACACTCTCCTTGCCATGAGAGTCCTTACTGCTCAAACGCGGTACCGCCATCTTTTGCGTCAAATTCACGCGAGGCACACTGCCAGATTCTGAATCCGCCTTCATGCGAGATTGCTCCGAAGAATCCGATGATGCAAAACCATGACATGTACTCATCACTTCAGATCCTTCTTCCGGAACAGCTGGAACTGCAGATACAGGCTTCTCCTTCTTCTTCAAACTCGGCACTTCCTTGCCGCTTTTATTCAGTTTCAGTTGAGGCTTGTTCGGTTTGCTCGCATTTTTTGACTCTGACATATCCACTCCAAATCGGTGAGCTCAAAATAAACCACATCAATTTTATCATTTAAAACAAGCATTTCGCAACGATTTCCCAACTTCTACGATGCCTCAAATTGCGCTTTTTTTGACGCGCTATCGGGGGACTCCGCCCCCGATACGCCGCGTCGGCGCTTGCTATGGCCTTTCAGGCCATACGCCGCAACCAGCGCAGCTATCGCTTCCGCGATACACTGCGCTTTGCTAGCCTCAACAATACTGACTGTCCTCAGCCTCCCCCCTCAATTCCAAGCGATTGCACCAACTCACAGCTTCCCCCAATCCCAACGCTTTACCGCCTGTCACACATGCGAAAAAAATACAACCGACATTCACAATTGCGATAAACAAGCAATCAAATACAAAACGACAAATCTATTCATATTGCAAACTAAACATCCCATTTCTATTTATATTAACATTACAAATTAAACATCTCATTTTCACAACAACTCATTTCTATATTCTTATCCATTCAGCCATCGTTTTTCTATCTTCTTCTGGAATTTCAAAGAAATCAAAGGCATCATCCAAAGTACATCCCGTTTTTTGAATGTATTTTTGAATGGGTTCCGCTTTGCTCTGTAGATGCTTCGCATGAATCGCATATTGTGTTGCTTGCTGTTTCATTGCTGCCTGTTTACTCATCTCTTCATTCACAAGCTTAAAAACGCCTGCCGCATCATTTTGAGGAATCTCAAAAAATTCCATCGCTTCATGAACAGAACATTCATGTTTGACAATATGCTTGTAAATAATTGCTGCGTACGTCTGAAATCTGCCTTCTTCTCGGCCTTTTTCCAAGCCTTCTTCTCGGCCTTTTTCCAAGCCTTCTTCTCGGCCTTTTTCCAAGCCTTCTTCTCGGCCGCTCTCTCCCACAGAGAGCCCAAACGATGCCCGTAGGGCATCAGGTTTCTCCCCAACGGGGAGAACGCGCCAAAGGCGCGATAGTGGGGCCCCCCAAATATATATTCTCCCAATGTACCAACATTAACACACAAAACCACAAAAACTAAACATTTATTATACAAAATACCAACACAAAATACAAGAAAACTACCACCATAATCAACAAAATATCATGAATATTTTTACATTTTTAAGTATTTAAAACTTGTATTTTTTTTTTTTTTTTTATGATTCCATAGGTTTTAGGCCTATCAAACCCAAAACCAAACTGGTGTGTTTCATATTCTAAGTCCTTTTGAACTTTTTATCGATGTTTACCCCCCCACAGCACAAACATACAGATCATGGATGGAAAAAGCCCCCGTATCAAATCATGACAAATGGTGTCGTTTCGGCGATACGTTCATTTATCAATATAGAAGTATCAAAAATGAAAAAACCATAGAAGACATCATGAATTGTATCGTCAAAGATGCTCAAATCATTTTGGAGACGTTCAAAAAATGAGCTTAAAAAATCATAGTTCATATCTGAATGAGAAACTTCTGCATGACATGATGGCATGACATGAAATGGCCATCATATCATCATCGGTTATATTCAAACTCATATCGAAGGAGGAATTGCATGATGAAAAATCATACAACAGCTGTCATCATTGCGGCCGTTCTGGCTGGCATTTACAATTTTGGATGCACGGATAGTTCATCCACCACCATGCAGATATCCCAGTTTGACGGCGCCCAAGGCGATTGCACCAACGGCGGCGTCAAAATCGAGGTCCTGGTCGATGGCGTGGTGGATGACACGCAGACAGAGTACATCTGCAATGGTGCAAACGGCGAAAACGGCGAAAACGGCGAAAACGGCGAAAACGGCGAAAACGGCACAAGTACAACCCTAAAAACGACCAAGTTTGACGCTGCCCAAGGCGATTGCACCAACGGCGGCATCAAAATCGAGGTCTTGGTCGATGGGGTGGTGGATGACACGCAAACACAGTACATCTGCAACAGCGCAACACAGGGTGGAATATTTTGTAACGGCATTTTGATAGATTCTACAAGCAATTCTGCCCACTGCGGCGGTTGCGACAATGTATGCCCAGCAGGCACTGAATGTGTCAATGCCACTTGTACTCCTTTCTCATGCAACACAGGATATCATATCTACAACAATACTTGCGAAGAAGACAGCATCACAAACTGCGGCACCCACACAAATGATTGCACCCAAATGCCCGGATGGAACAGCGGTCAATGTATAGAAAAAGCATGTGTCGCAGAAACATGTCAATCGGGATATCATATCTACAACAATACTTGCGAAGAAGACAGCATCACAAACTGCG
>JAGBXG010000297.1 GCA_017629415.1 Pseudomonadota bacterium
GCATGAGCCTCATCCAACGCAATATCCAGCACTTCGCCAATTGCGGCATCGAAGAAGTCATCATTATCACCGGATATCACGCCGATATCCTCGAAGCCACCTTGCGCGAAGATTGCAAAAATATCCCCGTCAAACTTACCTTCCAATTCAACGCCGAATTCAAAAAAGCTAACGGCATCAGCGTACTTTGCGCACAAAAAGCCGTGCGAGGCAATTTTATCCTCACTATGGCCGACCACATTTTCGAACCTGAAATGATTCGACGTGCCGCCAATACAACCCCGCCAACCAATGGGGCCATTCTTTTCGTTGATTACAAACTCGACCAAATTTTTGACATGGATGATGCTACAAAAGTCAACGCTATCGACGGAAAAGTCGCCGCCATCGGCAAACAAATCCCTGAATTTAACGCCGTCGATACCGGACTTTTCATCTGCACGCCGACACTCTTTGATGCCCTGCAAAAAGCCGCTGAAAATTCCCCACTTCACGACTGTTCATTGTCCGAAGGCATCGCCACACTCATGAAAACCGGCAAAATGGCCGTCCAAGACATTGAAAATCTGCACTGGCAAGATGTCGATGACGAATTCATGCTCGAACAAGCCGAACACATGATTTCAGATATGAAACTTCATTAAATCCTAAAGCCCGGTAAGGGCTTTTTTTATGGTTTGGCTCCGGCTATGGCTTCGCCATACGCCGCCACTGCACGGCTATTGCTACGCAATACGCCGCGTCTTTTGTGGGGCGCTGCCCCACACCCCGCCAAAGGGCGCTGCCCTTTGGAATCCTGCCAAAGGGGCTAAGCCCCTTTGGAATCCTGCAATCATGCGCGTTTTTGTCGGTAAGTTGCACAAAAAAAGCTGTAAAGCATAAGCTTTACAGCTTCGAACAGCATTAAGTTAAATTATGCAGACTGTGTATCAGTTTTAGGTTCGTCTTTTTTCGTGCCATTGTCTTCGGCGGCATCTTTATTGCCTTTGTCACATCCCTTGTCATCGCCTTTGGCAGCATCATCGGCACCGGCATCGGCGACAATCGTTACGTCCTTAGCATCTTTGTTGTCTTTCGTGCCATTGTCTTCGGCGGCATCTTTGTTGCCCTGATCAGCACCCTTGTCATCGCCTTTAGCTGCTTCATCGGCACCGGCATCAGCGACGATTGTGACGTCTTTGGCATCTTTGCTGTCTTTGGAGCCATTGTCTTCGGCAGCATCTTTGTTGCCCTGATCCGAACCCTTGTCATCGCCTTTCGCGGCATCATCGGCACCGGCATCAGCGACAATCGTTACGTCTTTGGCATCTTTGCTGTCTTTGGAGCCATTGTCTTCGGCAGCATCTTTGTTGCCCTGATCCGAACCCTTGTCATCGCCTTTCGCGGCATCATCGGCACCGGCATCAGCGACGATTTTTACGTCTTTAGCATCTTTGCTGTCTTTCGTGCCATTGTCTTCGGCGGCATCTTTGTTGCCCTGATCAGCACCCTTGTCATCGCCTTTGGCGGCATCATCGGCACCGGCATCAGCAACGGTTTTGACATCTTTGTCCCACTTTGAGCAGGATTTGCAGCAACCTTTATCGCCGTCTTTTTCACACATTTTTACAACGCCATCGCTTTCCACGACTTTGCCATCACGGTCTTTGCATTCATAGACGAATTTTGCATTCTTTTCGCAGTCGGTTTCGCAAGCATCATTGTCTTTACAAATTTTGTCGCATGCATCTTCAACAGCATCTTTTTTGGCTTCTTTAAGACAATTATCTGTTTCGGCACCGCACATATCTTCGCCGTTCCAAGTCACGACTGCACGGCACAGATGTTTGTCCATATCTTCATCTGCATATGCATTTCCAACAAAACCTGTTGTTACAAAAAGAACAGATAATATAAACGACATTTGTTTTTTCATTTCTAGAATCCTTTTTCGATAAATCGACACATACTACGCCGATGCAATCAAAAACATAGCTCTGCAGATATGCAAAACCACTCAAGGGCGATTGACGCTTTCGCCATGATGCTTCTATGTAAAAATTTTCTGTTCATGTCAAAACATTTTGTGCAACATATTATATCTCATCATAGATACAACACCAAACATATCGCAATAAACACAACCTAAACAAACACATTAAGGTACATTTTGCGCATTAAAATAGATTTTCTTCTCTTTTTATCCAACAAACCTTCAATTGTACCCATCATCATCTCAAGTGAAATACAAAATAGACTTAAAACATGCATGTATTATCTATGATTTAAATCATAACAAATCTCATCTACATTATCTGTACATATCACAATAGAACACCATATAAACTTTACACTCAAACATCACCTTTTCAATATATAGAACAAAGCGATAATATTTCATCATTGAATAGAAACTTCCGGACATGCAAATATAAAAATCTATAGAAATACTCTATGCTTGGGTACAAACTGTTTTCGATAAGAATAAAAAAAGCCCGGCGTATGCGTCAGCATAGCCGGGCAAGGCATTCGTATCGGGCAAAGCCCGATAGAATGCTACAGATATATATTTTAAAGCTCATTCAACCAAGGAATATAGAAGCTCTTGCCGCCTTCCTCGACGAGAAGCGTATTCCACAACGTTCCGCCATGCGCATTGTTGAGTGTATTCGCAATCGACATACCATTACTTGTCGTATAAGCCGAAAATTTGGTCTCATCCGTTGTCCCGGAAAGATAAGAATAAGCAGAAGTATCGCGCTCAAGCCAATATACATTTGTCGGCACAATATTATAATCTGAGTAGTTCACAGAAGCCACCACATGTGCATGCTTATGATCCACTGTCGGCGAAATGGCCACGCCGTTGCTGTCAGTACTGGTAAAGGTCAAAATGCGGTTAGAAAGGGCTACTCTGTTAAACTGTGAGGTATAGCTCGTGCTGCCTGAATAAACATTATGATAACGGATAAAGCCGTAAGCATTTTGTTTATATGTATTGTTGACATACATATTGGCATAGACAGCAACATCCGTCAGTTTGTTTCGGTAACTGGAACTGTAATAAGTCATTGTATCAATCATTCTGACGCCGCTCGCACCTTGCATATGATCGATGCGTATGGCAGCATCTGAGAGCTCTAAACTCCTTGCGTTATAGAACATACCATAAACATATGAATTTTTACTTATCAGCTTGTCCGCATGATAGCGCAATTTCACGATATCAGCTGCACCAGCATAACCGTAAAATTGATACCCCATGCCGTAAATCGGGCCATTTGTCACTACTGTGCCAATATCGATATTGGCATTTTTCAGTGAAAATCCATAACTGCTGCTGCTTGGATCAACGATATAGAACACTGGATAAATGGCCGGAGAATAACTGGTTTGAGTCACAATATCCCCAATACGATGATGAAGACCATCAATACTGCCATAATGGGAATTAACAAATCCTGTAATAGTACCTGAACTGGTAGATTCGATTTTGGTGATGTCATTTCTCACATCTGCCAGACGCCCATACAAATTTGATGCAAAACCATAAACACTGCTATTCTTCGTTTTGAGATTTTTCACCGTTGAATACACGCCGGATGTCTGTCCGCTGGAAGAGCTGCTCAAAGAAGATACGAACCCATAAGCGGTAGATTTAGCTTTCACGGTATCCACAGTACTTTGAACATTTTTCAGCGCGTTATTCAAACTCGAAGAAAATCCATAGGCATTATAACCTTCGACGGTTGTCACTTGAGAGGTAATATTTTGAGACATACTGCCTGATAATGACTCGCTGAAACCGTAAGCATAAGAATTTTCAGACTTCACGGTTTGAATCGTGCTCGTGACATCCTTCATATTTGCACTCAAATAACCGCCAAATCCATAAGCATAGCCATTCTTGGACTCAATGGTATTTGCCTCAAACTGAATATTTTCGGCATTACCATAACAATTGCTGAACAATCCATAAAGGTCATTGTTTTCCGATTTTAATGTCCCCACTTTGCTGGTGACATCTTTAATCGAGCCATCGACTGCACCGAAGCTGGATCCCCCCGTGATAATGTCCATTGAACTGACCTCATGTTTGACATCAGCAATATCCGATGACTCCGAAGCGTACAATGCCCCGGCAAAAGAACCGCCCATCATAGAATCCTGTTTGACACTGCCAAGTTTGAAATCATAGCCTTTAAGGCTTGCCTCTAACAAAAACATGATACCGGCCGTCATCTCTGTTGTGCCGTAGCTGACTTTGGGAATATTCACGGTCAGATCACGCACCACGCCGCCCGTGAAAAAACCAAGTGTACCGGCACAAAAACCGCTCAAACAGCTCAAATCTTCTGTCAAAACTTGCGCATTATGAATGACCGTCAGCTCACCATGGGCCACCAAACCATAATATTTGCCTGCATACGACAGACTTGAACCTTTCAAGCTGATATTATCGAATACGCTATATGCACTATACTTGGCCATGGCACCGAAACCACTCCCAGCATTCTCACCTAAAATCGAAAAACCAAGAGAAATATCGGCGTCATAATGCACGTTTGTAACCCCCGACAGCACCAGATAATTCGACAAGGCCGACGAAGCCGCACCGCGCATGTTATATTTCAAATAAAGATTTTCGATCTGTGAACTGACAACTTCGTCAAACAAAGGCGTTGTCATGCCGCAAGCTTTGATACCGCTTGTAAATGTGATGGTCTTGCCGTTGCCGTCAAAATGCGTGTCATATAAATCGATCGATTCCCAGATACCGGCACATCCGACATCGGTATCTTTGGCAGCAACTGCGCCCGACATATCAATGTCGCGCATGACACGCACATACAACTTGAAATCTTCGGTTTCTGTCAAAGGATCCAGGCACAAGAGATCATCATCATCAGTGGCATCAATACATGAACCGATACATTTAGCCTGTACAACCACGCCATTTTGACATGTCAGTTTGCCATGCTCATTGCAAGTTTCAACATAACCGGCTGTACAGCAATCCCCGGGCTTTCCACCCGTTGAAACTCCGTCCCCAAGACAAGATTCCAGGCATACCGGCACACCACCATCTACAGAACAGCCGCTGTAGCATGGTTTTGCTTTCAGCACACCGCCTTCACAATGCAACATGGCACTGCTGCCCGAACATGTGCCTGCATAATATTTGGGATCTGCACTGTCCGTTGAACAGCAGTCGCCTACCGCCAACGGTGGATTTGCCCCCGTGTCACGACACGCTGCCGGCACGACA
>JAGBXG010000298.1 GCA_017629415.1 Pseudomonadota bacterium
AGGCGCGAAGCGAAGGAGCGTGCTAGCGCACGTGACTGAGCTGAGCAACGCAGTTGACGAAGAAAGCGCGCCAAAGGGCGAGCAAAAAAAAGCCAAAGGGGGATGAGCCCCTCTGGAATCCCACAATATGGGGTGCTTTTTCGTGGGTTAGCTGAGCCCCTTTGGAATCCCGCTATTTTAGGCGATTTTCGTGGGTTAGCCGAGTCGTGGTTGCTAACGTTTTTTCCGCTTGGAATCCCACTTATCTATCAAAAGGCTCCATTGCTCTGTCTAAAATGCCATGCATGGCTGCAATAGCTAACCCATAATTTGTGATCGGCACATTCTGAGCCGCAGCACGATGAATGCGGCTTAACATCTGACGGCGTGTCCAAACACAACCGCCACAATGAATAATCAATGCATACTGACTCAAGTTTTCGGGAAACTCAGGGCCACTGCAAAATTCAACCTGAACACCAGCATCCACTTTTTGATGCAACCAATTAGGGATTTTTACAGTTCCAATATCATCTTGAATCGGATGATGCGTACAAGCTTCGGCAATAAGCACTTTATCACCAGCACGGAGCTTTGAAATCTGACGTGCCCCCTGCGCCAAAGTCTGTAAATCCCCTTTGAAACGCGCAAAAAGGACAGAAAAACTCGTCAATTGAATCTCAGCAGGAACCTGCGCATTGACCGTACCAAATACTTGAGAATCCGTTACAACAAGCGAAGGCGGCGTCTTAAACTGCGCAAGTGTTGCCGCCACTTTGTCTTCTCGGCAAACCGTACATACCGCATGCGCATCTAAAATATCACGAATCGTCTGAACCTGCGGCATGATAAGCCGACCTTTGGGTGCCTCTTTATCGATAGGAACAACGAGCAATATGTGCGCATCATCGCCAATAAAATCCCCCAAAATGCGCATCGAACCTAAAAAGTCTTCAGGGGCTTTTTGTATGATTTTTTGAAGCAAATTTTCTAAACCATACCCTGTAACCGTCGATGTACAAACGATATTTTCATCCGATAAAACCTCGATTTCAGGATTATCACATTTGTTGCGTACGCCAATCCACGGTATCTGCCGTTTATCCAGTTCTGCGGCAATCTCTTTTTCATGACTGCACCAATCTGAATCTGTCACAACAAGCGCCAAATCGCATTTATCGTACATGGCTCGCGTGCGCATCATACGCAATTCGCCAATATCGCCTTCATCATCTAAACCTGCAGTATCGATAAAAACAACTGGCCCCAGCGGAAGTAATTCCATTGGTTTTTCAATCGGATCTGTTGTTGTGCCCTTAAAATCTGAAACCAAAGCAATTTGCTGACGCGTCAAAGCATTGAGCAAACTCGATTTACCTACGTTTCGGCGGCCAAAAATACCAATATGAAGCCGTAAAGATTTGGGTGTTTTCTGCATATTTTTCCAAAATTGATCTGCTTAAAATGAACAAAACCGCTGTTTTAACAGCGGCCTCAACACTTTACGCCATACGCAGAAAGTCAAGATTTTTGCTCGCCCTTTGGCGCGCTTTCTTCGTCAACTGCGACCTCACTATCGCCCTTCGGGCGGTCTCTCCCACAGGGAGAGAAACCTGATTCGCTTCGCTCATCAAAGCGAACTCGAGTGTTTGATTTGATGAGCGAAATCAAATCCATTCTG
>JAGBXG010000299.1 GCA_017629415.1 Pseudomonadota bacterium
AGTTCTCGTGCTTTTCTGGCTGCTTCTCGGGCTGTAGCGGCTTCGATGGTTTTTGCGACGATATTTTTGGCATCATTAGGGCATTCCAAGAGCCAATCTTTCAGGCCGTTTGATATGGCTGCATTAATGGGTGCCGTAATGCTGTTATTGAGGAGTTTATCTTTGGTCTGGTTTGAAAAGGTGGGATCCGGCAGTTTGACGCTGATAATGGCGGTGAGGCCTTCTCGGATATCTTCGCCGGAGATAGAACCTTTGAAATTCTTGAGCAGATTTTCTTCGGTGGCGTAGTTGTTAATGACGCGAGTCAGTGCGGTTTTGAAGGCAGTTTCGTGGGTACCGCCGTCACGGTTTCGGATATTATTGGCAAAATATTTCAATGCCGGTTCGCCGTAAGACTGAGTCCATTGCAGGGCGATTTCAATGGTAATGCCTTCTTCTTCGACGGTTTTGAGGATATGAATGGGTTTGGGATGTATAGGTTCTTTGTTAATGGCAAGGTGTTCGACGTAGCTGCAGATACCGCCTTCGAACTGGAAAACCTGGGATTGATTGTTGCGTTCGTCATTGAGGACGATGCGGACGCCGGAATTGAGGTATGAAAGTTCGCGCAGACGTGTGGACAGACCTTCATAATCGTATTCTGTGACGGTAAAGATGGTGTCATCGGCGAGCCATGTGACACTGGTACCTGTTTTGTTGCTGGGGCCTTCGTCGCGGAGTTCGAACAAGGGACGGCCTTGGCTGTATTCCTGATAATAATGGCGTCCGTTTCGATGGATATTGAGTTTGAGTGTTTTGCTCAGAGCATTGACGCAGCTGACGCCGACGCCGTGCAAACCGCCGGAAACTTTGTAGGAATTGTTATCGAATTTCCCGCCGGCATGGAGCACAGTCATGATAACTTGGGCGGCCGAAACGCCTTCTTTTTTATGGATTTCGGTGGGAATACCGCGCCCGTTGTCGCTGACGGTGACGCTATTATCTTCGTGGATGGTGACGTTGACTTCGGTGCAATAGCCGGCCAAAGCTTCGTCGATGGCGTTATCGACGACTTCATAAACGAGCTGATGCAGGCCGGCGATATCGTTGACGTTGCCGATATACATGCCGGGGCGTTTGCGCACGGCTTCGAGACCTTCAAGAACGGTAATGGAGTCGGCATTATAAGCAGGCGCCTGATTTTCAGGCTGTCCGTCTATCTTTTGGATTTCATCACTCATGCTGTCATCCTGATTCATGATGTTGCAAAAAAATGGCACCCGAGCGGTTCCAACGACCCGACAGGGGCGCCAATGGCATCCTACATTCTACCACAAAACTCGCTTTTTTTGTGGCTTTTTTTTGCACTTAAAACACGAGTAAATCACATACAAATCAAGGGAGTTTCGTGTTTTTTGTGAATTTTGTGGAATGCTTCGAAATGGCGTGAAAATGACGTGCCTCAAGCGGCTTGGAATCAGGGCAATTTCATCGGGAAGCATGTAAAACGGCGCGTATGGGGCTCCATAGCGCCGTGGGGGAGGTGCGTATTTGTGCGGCAGGTCTATGTCGGCCTGACGGCCTCCATACGCCCTGCCAGCGCTGGCTATGCCGTCTGACGCCGGCATACGCCGCGCAAATAGCACCGAGGGGGCTTTGCCCCCTCTCAATTTGGGGCTTTGCCCCAAACCCCACCGAGGCTCGCTCTGGTTTTCCTTGAAACTCACAAGTTTGAATCAATATTAAAGCGGTTCAATCTCCTCGACATAGACGTGGCCATTTTTTATGCCGACATAAAGCTCTTGCGGTGTGGTGTCGTGTTCGAGGATCCATTCGGCGACTTTGGATTCGACGTGTGACTGGATGGTTTTGCGCATGGGACGGGCACCGTAGGCAGGTTCAAAGCCGCCGTTTTGGATGAGGTAGGGGATGAGGGCGGTTTCGTCAAATGAGAGGGCGATGCGTTTGTCGGCCAGGAGTCGTTTGCGCGAATCGTTGAGCAGAAGGTGTGCGATGCGTTTGATTTGGTCTTCGGTCAGGGCGTGGAAAACCAGGCGTTCTTCGATACGGTTCCAGAGTTCGGGAGAAAAACGGGAACGTGCCGATTTGATGATGATGTTTTCGATGTCGTCGGCGGTCAGTTTGGCGTTGTTGCCGGCAAATCCGATGCCATTTTGTGCGGCGCGCATGGCTTCGGCGGCACCGAGATTGCTCGTCATGATGATGACGGTGTTGGAGAAATCGACATGACGGCCTTTGGCATCGGTCAGACGGCCTTCATCCA
>JAGBXG010000300.1 GCA_017629415.1 Pseudomonadota bacterium
TCCATTGTGGGTTCCAAGGGGCTCAGCCCCTTGGCGGGGTTTGGGGCGGAGCCCCAAAAACTTTGCGTATAACTTGGGCGGAGCCTCCCCCCCAAATATTTTTCTTTATAGGGCAGTTAAACTTCTGGTCGCCACCAGTTGAATGGATGCATCTCCATCTACGGCATCTAAAAGAATATCACCGCATGAGATGGGCGCTTGAACAACGATTTTCTGCACGTCACGGGCGATTTGAACAATACGTGCTTTGGGAACAGGTGCTGTCGTTTTAACAGGCAAACGAGCCATCGATGCTCCTGTAATGGCCACCGTCGTCGTCAATGAACGACGAGGATCCACCAGCTCTTGAGCGGCATACTTCGCGCCTCGCGGGCATCGATTGCCAGAGACTGTAATGACCTGCTTGTCTTCATGTTCAACATCAAGACAACAGCCAAAAGGACAACAGACACAAGTTATTGGCGTATGCATTTTCATGATTTTATCCATTGGCAATGACATCAAGCGTCAATGGATGGCTCTCGATATTCTCAAGCTTGTCCGCGCTGATGGTAAAAGTGATCATTTCTGAAGGAATCGCAATAGGAAGTTTTTTGGTCAAAATATCGCCAAGTTTCAGTGTTGCCCCTTGAATCGGCTTGGTGACACGCAAGGAAATCGTATGCGCTGACCCACGAGAAATCGTACCAGGCAAACAATAACCTACATTTTGACCCGGAACGATAGTGATATCGTCTTGACATGGCACAGGATTCTGAAGCCACTGAGCTGCAGCCGCACCGGCTCGGATGCTTTCTTGGGTCACAAAATCCACAAGATCATGCACATGAAGCACATTACCACATGCAAAAATGCCAGGCACTGAAGTCTCTAGCCTGGAATTGACCACAGGACCTTTGGTTCGCGCATGCAATGTTATACCCAGTTTGATCGCCAGCTCAGTTTCAGGAATCAGGCCGATAGACAAAAGTAATGTGTCACACGAAATATTACGTTTTTGCGCCAATATGGGTTTCATATTGGCATCCACAGGTGCCACATCCATTGAAGTCAATCGAGTGCCACCATAAATCTGTGACACTGTTGTCGAAAGATGCAAGGGAATGCCATAATCATCGAGACATTGCACAATATTACGCGTCAAACCATTCGAATAAGGCATGAGTTCAAAAACACCGACGACTTCAGCCCCTTCAAGCGTCAAACGGCGCGCCATAATCAGGCCAATATCCCCAGAGCCAAGAATAGCGATGCGTTTTCCAGGCAAATATCCCATGATATTCGTCATTTTTTGCGCACATCCTGCCGTAAAAATACCAGATGGCCTATCCCCAGGAATATGAATCGCCTGACGTGTGCGTTCCCGACATCCCATGGCTAAAATAACGGCTCTGGCCTGCACTGTTCTTAACCCAATAGACGGCGCAGCGATATATAACTCATGAGATGCATCATCTTTGGTCACAATATCCAGCACACAAGCATGCGTCAGCATCGCAATTTCACTTTCAATGATACGCTGGAGATACCGATGTGCATACTCCGGACCGGTCAACTCTTCCTTAAAGACATGCAAACCAAAGCCGGCATGAATACACTGCTGTAAAATGCCCCCCATATTGTCTTCGCGCTCTAAAATAAGGATATCACCTACCCCATTTTGACGCGCCCCCATCGCCGCAGCCATACCCGCAGGCCCACCGCCAATAATGACAAGATCATAAGTCGAGTTGATATGCATAATTTTACCTTTTTTTATTTTATTTTCTTGGGGCTCCGCCCCAAACCCCGCCAAAGGGGCTGAGCCCCTTTGGAATCCCACAATTTTGAGCGTTTTTTGTGGGCTGGACGGGTACTGATTACTGACGTTTTAGGGGCGAAATGGGAACCCTGTATCCCATTCCGCTTGGGTAAGTTTTAACACTTCGTGAATGCTGCTGTTTTTTGCCGCTATTTGGATGCAATTTCAAGGAAGCAAGGAATGAAAGGAGGGAGCGTGCTAGCGCACGTGACCGACTGGAA
>JAGBXG010000039.1 GCA_017629415.1 Pseudomonadota bacterium
GGTATTGCTCTGCACAGTTTTTTTGGTCTTCTTCTGATAACCATAGCCATATTTCTAGCCAACCCGAGTGTCATTTTTAGCGGAAATATTGTTTCCGTGGATGGCATGACAATATCATGCAATTCTGAATATAAAAATGGAAAGAAAAAAAGCGAACAGTCGGAGTTTACCTATCAGTTTAATGGACAGACTTATCGGGGAAAATCTGTTAAAAATTCTCTTCATCATTGTCAAAAAGGTTCTCAAATACAGCTGCTGATAAATGGCAACGCGCCTGAAAAATATCTTGTGACTTCAAATCTTGTGACTGTTTTTATATTAATAGCCGCTGGATTAGTTTTCTTATTGGTTTTCGTTCCCATGGTGTATCGTCATGATCCCAAGAATCCGAATGATAAGTGGAACATGATGATGAAAAAAGTCGAAAGCCTTTATAAAAATAGAGGAGTTTAAGCAGAACTGAGTCAAAGAGAGTGCTGTTTGGCAAGGTTTAACAAAGATAAAAAAAGGCACGCGTATGCGGCAAAGCCGTCATAGCGTGCCGTGGCCCGGCGTATGGCGAAGCCATAGCCGGGCAAAGACACTTAAAAAGAAGCTTATATCTTTATAATTATAATTTCGGATCGGTATATTCGGCTTCTTTGGGCGCAATGAAAAGCAGGAGCACTTGAGAAGGGATGCTGGTGATGATATGGCGGAGTTCGCCATGTTTGATGACATCCGATTTATCGACAATGGTATGACCGAAAATGGGATAATCACTCCATCTGAAGGTCCATGCTTTCAGTTCATACCCAAGCTGTTCAAGCGTTGAAATAAACTCTTCTTTATCTGTATCGCTGATCATGGGCGCATGCCATTCCATGCAAAGCCAAGGTTTGTCGCGTTCAAGCAAGGCTTTCATACTGCGGATGGCGTTAATTTCATGCCCTTCAATATCCATGCGGATCATATCGACTTTATCGACTTTTTGATTTTCGATAAGCGTGTCCATTTTCATGACAGGCACATCGATTTTTTTCTCATAATCCTTACGCGGCGTGATACTGCAGATATTGGAATGCTTCGAAATATAAAAAGGAAGTTCGCCATCGACATCGCTGATGCCTACATTGAGCAAGTCGACGTGGTTGCATTGATTGATTTCGACGTTTGTTTTGAGAATTTCAAATGAGATCGGATTGGGTTCGATGGCAACAATGCGTTTGAGTTTGGCTTGCGTGGCTTCCTGCATGGTGTAATAGCCGATATTGGCCCCAAGTTCGATGAGGGTCATATCGTCTTTGAGAATGCTGAGCAGAATTTGTGTGCCAATGGGCTCATGAACTTTATCGAGGGCAAGTTCAGCGGCAATGCCTTCATCGTTGGCATCGACCATGAGCTTAAATTTTTTAAAATCCAGAATGGCTTTATCGATAGAAGCATGTTTGGCCATGGCTTTCCATCTCAGTTTTCGGAAAGCATCGCTGGGTTTTCGCATGGCAATACGGAAAGCTGAGCGAATCACTTCAGGCTTGCCGCCAAACTCATGCAAAGATTGAAAGGCACTTTTATAATAGTTTATGCGTTGTTGAATGCGTTCTATATCCATCATTATCTCCTTAAATAATGACAACAGTCAGGTTAGGGCAGTCATTCGTGTGCCGAACAACTGATATTTAATATGTGAGCAGAGGAAAGTATTTCAATGTTTTTTATGAAGAAAACTTATGATGATTAATCCCCTCGGAAGGCACGTACAGGATCGATGTGGGCAGCACGCCAGGCCGGACGTGCGCATCCCA
>JAGBXG010000301.1 GCA_017629415.1 Pseudomonadota bacterium
GGCATGCAGCTGATGCGCGTTTCATTTCCCGGGACCTTTTTTGAAGGCACTGAACGCGTTTCTGCTAAATTTGTGCGTATTGGATTTGGTCAGCTTGAAGGAAAACCGGGAAAATTTAAGATTACACCCGATGATTTGAATCTAAAAAGTGCTGTGCATCGCGTTTTACAAGACGAGTTGACGGCATGGAGCTTGAAAACCGGGGATCGTCTGGAACGATTTTTCGTGGTGCCCGAACAGGCCAGCTTGAGATTTTATGCGGCTCCATCGGCGTGGCTTCGGGCGTCGGGCAAGCTTAAGATTGAAGTGCAGACAGATACCGGAAAAAAAGTGCTGTCTGAATATCCCATCACATCCGGCGACTGTTGGAATCTGAAAACTGTAGATTTATCCTCCTATGCGGGTCAGGCCATACGCTTGGCGATGACTTTTTCAGCTGAAAATACGGCTTCTGTTTTTAGTTCTCCCGATGTTTTCAGACCTGATGTATTGATTTCAGAACCCGAAATTTTGTTGACAGACAACGGCAGTTTTGAACAGGCACGACAGGCTTTATCCGGTGCTCAAAAGATCGTGATTTTGGCCATAGACAATTTGAGAGCTGATCGTATTTGGTCAGTTGGCAAACGTCGGGCTGTTTCAGGGATGGCAAGGCTGGCAGATAAGGGGGTGCAAGGTGTTTTGATGGGGGCGGGCCGTTCTCATGTTGCTGCAACGGTTTCATTTTTGACGGCCGTACCGGCGGAAACCCATCAAGTTTATGATACAGCCACTCATGTGCGTACAGCGTTAACAACAATCGCCGAAGCCGCCGCTGAAAAAGGATGGCAAAGCGCTTTTTATTCAACCACAGGCATGATTGACAGCGCTCGTGGGGTGGCACAAGGCTTTACACAAATCCATCAGCTCAATAAAACAGATCGTTTCGATACGATTTCAGCCCTCAATGAAGTTTCATCTGCACTCCAAACGGCTGCAGATAAATCGTTATTTTATGTGCATTTGTCCGAATTGCGGCTGCCGCATCGGCCTTCTGAGGCTCGAATGGAGGCTTGGGGAGTGCCAGGGTACACAGGTCCTGTCAATGCATCGGCCATGCAAAATGTCCTCGTGATGGCAAACCCAAATCCGCAGGATGCCGAACAATTTGAAGCTTATTACGATGGTGAATTGGCCGATATGGACGATGCCATTGCGCAATTTGCAGCATCCCTTCCCTCAGATACGGCATTATTTATCTTTGGTACACATGGCACTTCATTGGGAGAATCGGCTTTGGGCTATGAACAAGGCCTTACCCCATGGGAATTGATGGTGCCGTACTTGATTTATATGCCAGACCAGCAGTTGGGTATCCGTAATGCACATGTTTATCAACCCCAAGAACTTGCCGCGACTGTGCTTGACATCATCGGAGCATCCCATAGCCCCGAAGTTCAGTCTGTTCTCATACCGCACGATTCTCGCCCGATGGCTTCTGCTGACGGCCTGACGGTGACGGCGACTTTGGAATCGTTTTACCGGATTCGCCGGGAAGGCGTGGATGCAATTTTTACGACGGGGCATGACGGGGAATCCGCTGTTCGCATCGAAACGGATAAACCTGTGACGAAACGGGCCATGCGTGAGAAATTGCGATGATGTTTTGGAGAGTGTTCCGGATCTTGCAGCAAGCTTGTTCGATGGCTTCTTGTACGGCCAATTTGGCGGCAGCAAGTTCTTCGGCGGTAAGCCGCAAAGTTCGGCCTGTGCTTCGAGTTCGGCGCATTTTGGACGTTAGCAGCATGATTCCAGACACTCCTTTCTAAAAAACATCTCAAAAAACTTTGTTTCTCCCCCAGCATGAGATTTTGAAACCTCACACAAATGTCAGATAAATCGAGTTGATAAATCGAGTTGTTTGTGTGAATTTGTATCGGAAACAGTTTGTTTTATTTATCCTAAGCTCTGAAATATGTTAAATATTCAGAGCTTTTAAATATTCAGAGCTTTTTTTGCATCAGCTTGGAGGTGAATGATGAGAACAAAGGTAGGGTTAAGTTTATGTCTATTGCCGTTTTTGATCAGCGCTTGTTCTGAATGTTTCACGCACGAAGATGACGCAGCGGCTCTAGGCGTACATCAGTCTGCATTAAAAACTCGCAATTTAGGTGAAGTCGGCGGTTCGCCATGGTCAGAAACAAATTCAATGGTTTCTTCATGGGATTCTCCGTCCGGTGCAGCCAATGGTTTGTTCGGTTCAGCAATGGTGATGGGCGATTTTCGTCTGTATGCCCAGGATTTGCTTGTTTCTCAGGCACCGTTGATGACGAAAGGAACGATTTATGGCCGTTATCACACAGGAACTGCACAGGGATTGAATACCTCCGTTTTTGCCATTACGCGCGACAGCTCCGAACTGGATACCTTTGGATATGCCATGGTGACAGGCAATTTCTGTGAAGGGTCTTATATCTCCAAACGCAAAGGCGATTTATTGATTGCTTCTATGCCGACGGCAGGTGACAACTTGGAAGGTGGCATTTCCATTTGGGGATGGAATAAAGCGTGGAAAAATATTCGGGATATGAAGAGCGGCAATCCGCTTGAGCTGGCCGGCACCGCATTAGCTGTTGGCGATGTGGACGGCGATGGCAAAACCGATCTCGTCTATGCTTCGACCCCCCTGGATGAAAGCTGGAATTATTTGCCCGGCAAAGTCAGTGTGATGCTTGATCTTTGCAGCAAATACGGCAATCTGAAAGCCGATGCCTCGATTCAGGCCGATGTGGAAGGCACAAATTTTGGTTCATCTGTTCACGTCGTTTCTTTGGACGGCTCTGCTTCAGCTGAAATCGTTGTTGTCGACAATTTAGGAGGGAATGCAGTCAATGGCGCTCCCACTGGCAGTATTCATTTCTATAAACTGGTTGACGGCGCACTCGTGGAATCTCGTCCTGCTTTGATAGGCGATACTAGTGCATCGATTGAATCTGTCGCATTTTCAGATATCGACGGAGATGGCGATCTCGATTTGATCGTAGGTCAGCCGATGTACAACACCACGAAAAAACGTGAAGGTCGTGTCAGAACTTATACCAACGAGGGCGTCGGCAAAGCTTTTGATCCCGATGTCATGGCTTGGTCGGCGGTTTCAGACCGAAGCAATGCCAAATTTGGTACTGAAGTCGTTATCGCAGATCTCAATGCCGATGGCGTCAATGATTTGATTGTCGGCGCGCCTGGATACCGTGCTAACGAATCAAGCTCCGATCGCGCCATGGGACAAGTTTATGTTTATGTTGGCACACAGGATGGTTCGATTTTCAGTACTGAGCCTTATTGGACATATATTTCTGAAGTTCCAACCGCGATTAATGATGATTTTGGAAGCCATATTCTGGCAGCTCAAATCGACAAAACAGGCTGGAAAGATCTTATCGTTGCCGCCCCCAAAGCCTCAACTTCAACCACCCAAGTCGATAATTTGGGCCGGGTCGATATCTTTACGGCAGGCACAGGCGCCTGTTATCGCGCCGATATGTGCCAAGTAGATGGCGTTTGTTATGCGGCTGGCGAATCTGCAGACAATCTTTGTGCATTTTGCGATCCCACAAAGGCCAATTTTGCAATGACATCTGTTGCTTGCGAAGCCTCCGACAATGCTTGTGCTGTCAATACCTGCAATCCTGAAACGGGAACATGCGAGCCTGTTTGGGTTGAAGATGGAACTTCGTGCGCCGATACGGTTTGTGAAGGCAATGCTTTGACCGCGTATGCTTGTGTTTCGGGCGTTTGTGCCGCACAAAATACAGATTGCGGCAATTATCGCTGTTCGGAAGATGCTGTTTTGGCTTGCATGACGTCTTGTACTTCAGATGCAGATTGTTATCA
>JAGBXG010000302.1 GCA_017629415.1 Pseudomonadota bacterium
CTTGTTCTACAGTCGGTTCTTCGACAGAAAGCACATTGAAAATGCGATCACAGATCGGTTTATCATAAAAGACTTTTTTCTGATCTTTGCTGCTGGCAGTTGTAATCACCATCAGTTCCCCGCGCGTGAGGCGCGGTTCTAATATATTAATCAGATCATTCGTGACATTGTTGAATGTAAACAAATCGGGAATATACAAGATAACGCGACCCTGAGCACTGGCAATGTCATCGATAAGGTTTTTAAAACTCTCCTCAAGGGCGCTTTTATATTTGGCACCGCCCAAAACGGAAGCCGAATCAAGCTTGAGCAAAGACACGCCACGGAAACGATCGGGTACATCGCCGCGCACAATGCGCTGAGCCAATCCCATAATCAGCGTATTTTTGCCAATACCTGTATCGCCGATGATCACGGGATTATTTTTGCCCTTGCGCATGAGAATCTGGACGAGACGTCGGATTTCCGTATCACGTTCAAGGCATGGACGAAGCTGTCCTTGGGTTGCCATCAACGTCCAATCCACGGTCATTTGTTGGACATGCTTGAGGTTGGAAGGCAAGGGACGCCAGGGAGCAGGTTGCTGCTGAGCCGTCGCAGGCGCGCCATACGTTGTATTTTGTGCAGGCTGTGTATTGTAAGCCGTATTTTGTGCAGGCTGCACATTGTAGGTTGAGTTTTGTACAGACTGCACACCGTAAGCCGTATTTTGTACAGGCTGCGAAGGACCGCCAAACGCCGTCACAGAAGGACCGCCGAACGCCGTATTTTGTGCCGGTGCCTGCGGACTGCCAAAAGCCGTATTTTGAGATGACGGCGCACGATAACCGGCATTAAACGGACACATGGCCTGATTGACCGGCTCAGACGGCAGCTGGAGACGCATCACAGCGCCCTGGACAGATAAAACCGTCAAATTAAAAGAACGCAGCATGACTGCTGCACCGCCATTAGGTACGCGCGTGATACCGGCAATAAAGTCCGTCGTTTCGGCATACTGACGCGCGTTGCTCAAGGCATTGTCTAAAGCAAAATGTGCGGCCTGATCCAAACGGCTGCTGGCCGAAACCTGGTTATCTTTGAAGGTTTTAGGCAATCCTTCCACTTCACGTTCCAGGCGGCGAATCAAATAATTGACATCGACCGACATGCCGCGGAAAAGATTGAGCGCATTGCCTTCTTGCGCCAGAACGCTCAAAAGCACATGTTCAATCTCTACGCTTTCTTGACGATTGCGCTGCGCCAAAGCCTGAGCATCCTTGAATGCCACGCAAAGCGCCGAACTCATCTGGTGATCTAAAATCATCTCAGCTCCTCTGTCATGATAAATAAGGGACAAAACCCTAAACGCCATACGGCAAAATAGACAACGCAGTTTATGCCATTTTATGCCCGGATATGGCATTATTATTTATGCCATACAGCACCAAGCACCCCAAAAAAAAGCCATGCGTATCGGGGAAATTCCCCGATAGCATGGCTATGCGCGGACGTATCGGCCTATCAGGCCGATAGGACGCGTCACTCAAATGTCAATAAAACTACCATTTGACCTGAACCATCAGACTGAACATATCATTGCCAATTCCATCCTTTTCATCATCCCCAAAAGTATACTCACCGCCTGTATACTCGACTAAATGCGTATATTCGGCACGAATCACGATGGGATAATTTTCCACGTGGTAGGCAATGGCGGCAGTATGTTGCATCAAATCGCCTAACCAGCCTGTCACCTCTGGATAATTATCTTCAGAATTGGACACAAACATCCCTGCAAAGCGGTAAGCAAATTGCAGTCTCCAGTATTCGACCGGAATCATATAGGCAGCCTGAACAAGGAAAGCATTCGTATGCATGGTAAAGATGCGATCTACAGCATAGATATCTCTGCTTCGCCACATGTATTCCGCATCGAACGCAAAGCCTGCGTATGCAGCTCGCAGTTCAGCATAAGCAATGACAGAATGCCCGAGATAGTCATCATCGTCATTGTCGTTGATGTCATCCGGCGTGAAATCGAGCATTTCGTATGAGAATCCGCCCGCCAGCGTCAGGAATTGACCTTTTTCACCATTGGTCAGCATGGCATTGTTCAACCCCAGTTCGACACGGCCGTAAACGGCAAACATTTCATCGTCATTGAGCAATTCAGTGGCCTTGTTGCCGTTTGTTACCGCCACACTGTATTTAAATCCAACGGGACCATCTGCACCTATCACATCTGAATACAGCGAAAGCCCCAATTCACGGCTTGGCGAAAATCCGGAATTCAGTGCGGTGCCTTCCAAACTTGTCTTGACATTGAAATCGGAAGAACCGCCCGTAGAAACAATACTGCGGCGTGTGAAATTGGCATCCGTTTCAGATGTCAGATTTTCCAAATCCAAAGGTGGCTTGAACTGCCCCAGCCGCATCCGGAATGCCGGCACAACTTTATAATCGATATAAATATCTTTAAGGCCGATCGTCTGTTCCGTCCCCCCCTCCAAATCGACGCCGCCGGCACCATCCAGGCTCATGCGCATCGACAAATTTTTGGCATATGAAATATCGAAGTTCAGACGTGCATTCAGATGCGCAAAACCCGTATGCGGTGCAGGCATATCCGTATCATCAGCAGTATCAATGCCATAGACATCAAATGCCGTTTGCATAAAACCGCCGAATTTAAACTTCCAATCGCCCACATCAAACCCGATAGAACCAAAACCGCGTTTGGCAGGCTTGGCTTCGGGAGCCACAGACTTAGCTGTGGTAGGTTCAGCAGCATCAGAAGCCGCAGCCGATGCCTCGCGAGGAACCGTATTTTGGGGTGCCACGCGAGGAACTGTATCCTGCGCAACAGCCAAAGCCGGTGTTAAAATGCCAAGTGTAGACAAAAGAATGGCGAATTTTTTCATCATTTCATTTACCTCTCAATCAGATGATCACGTATCACAACAGATCAACCATTCAAAACAATCTCACTGTGAACAACTCACAGCTTAAAGCTTTTAACTGTTCACATTTTAAAGCCTTAACCCTTCTTGTTTTTCGGCCTTGAAACGTAATAAACGCCCAATCCGGCAAGAATCGTCCCAGAACCTGCCAGAGCCACGACAGGATTTTCGACAAAAGTAAAAATGATCATCCATAAAGACAACAGGATGAACAGAATCGGTGTCACCGGATAACCCCAGCAACGATAGGGGCGCACGGCATCGGGTTCGCGACGACGCATCACAAACACACCAAACACCGTCAGTGCAGCACTGACCGAAAGCGTAAATCCCATATAAGTAATGAGCTGATCGAACCGCGCCGTCATCAGCATGCCAATCGAAATGACAGCTTGCAGACAAATGGCCCAAAAGGGCCCCGAACCGCCCTTTC
>JAGBXG010000303.1 GCA_017629415.1 Pseudomonadota bacterium
TCCGTGTTGACGTGCCCTCCAGCTTCACAGTTGCTATTTCAACAGATGGTCGTGTCATGCATAACGCTGCAGAACGTCTTTTGGGCTTGGATCTTCGCACGGTTCAGAATCTCGCCAGCGAAATCATCCTTGATCAGCTCCGTCTTGTCGTTGCTCAGATGGACGTTGAAGAACTGAACACCGAGCGTGAAAGATGCATGGAAGAAGTGAGAAAGAACGTTGAATCTGAATTGAAAAAAATCGGCCTCTAGCTCTTCAACGCTTATATTAACGATGTTCGAGAAGTAGAGGCATCTAAGCTCTCAAAAAAAATGTAAAAGCAATTCAAAAATGCTTGGTATTAAAGATACTTATGCGAAATTGCTAAAAAAATAAACAAGATGGGGGTATAATCATTGCGTTTTGGTGAATCATCAGGATTCACAGTTTTTTTCCTTTGAGGAGGTTGTATGCCAGAAATGACGTTTATTATTATTGGAATCGCGATATTTGTTATATTTGCCATCATTGTTGGCATATTGAAGAATTATCGCCGTTGTCCTTCCGACAAGATCTTGGTTATCTATGGTAGTGGTACAAAAGGTGAGACAGCAACATGTATTCATGGTGGCGCCTCATTTGTTTGGCCTATTATTCAAGATTATCAATACCTTGATTTAACGCCGTTCTCGATCAACATCGAACTTCGCGGCGCATTGTCCAAACAGAACATCCGTGTTGACGTGCCCTCCAGCTTCACAGTTGCTATTTCAACAGATGGTCGTGTCATGCATAACGCTGCAGAACGTCTTTTGGGCTTGGATCTTCGCACGGTTCAGAATCTTGCCAGCGAAATCATCCTTGGTCAGCTTCGTCTTGTCGTTGCTCAGATGGACGTTGAAGAACTGAACACCGAGCGTGAAAGATTCATGGAAGAAGTCAGAAAGAACGTTGAATCCGAATTGAGTAAAATCGGTCTCAAACTCATCAACGCCAACATCACCGACATCCGCGACGAATCCAACTACATCGAAGCCCTCGGTAGAAAAGCTGAAGCCGCCGCAATCAACGATGCTAAGGTTCAAGTTGCTGAATTGAACCGTAAAGGTAACACCGCAGAAGCTGAACACAAAGCACAGGAATTGATCGGTATTAAGGAACAGGAACGCGTCAAACGTGTCGGTATCGCTGAAGCCGATGCTCAGGCCGTCGCCGCCGAAAAAGAAGCTGAAAAATCACTTCGTACCGCCGTCGCCAGAACAAACGCTGAAACCGTCGCCGCCGAAAAAGAAGCTGAAATGAGACAGCGTGCCGCCATCGCTGAAGCCAACGCCGCTTCAATCGCCGCTGAAAAAGAAGCTGAAATGAAAGTCCGTGCCGCCACCGCCGCTCGCGATGCCGATGCAAAGGCTGCAGAAAACCAGGCTCTCGCCAATATCGCCATTTCAGACGCAAAACGTCGTGAAGCCGAAGCCGAAGCCGCAGCTCGCGCGTACACCGCTGAAAAAGTTCAGAACGCACAAGCCCTCAGCGCCGCTTACAGCGCCGAAGAAAAAGCCGAAATGGCCCGTGCCGCTCGTCAAAAAGCAACCATGGAAGCCGACGTTCTCGTTCAGGCCGAAATCGAAAGAAAACGTATCGAAATCGCCGCTGAAGCTGAAGCTGAAGCCATTCGCCGCAGAGCAAAAGGTCATGCAGACGCCCTTCTCACCAAAATGCAGGCTGAAGCTGACGGTTACAAAGCACAGCTCGCGAAACGCGCTGAAGGTTTCACCATGCTCGTTCGTGCTGCCAACAATGATCCGAAGTCGGCTGTCAACTTGATGATGACAGACAAAATCGAAGACCTCCTCAAGATTCAGGTCGAAGCCATCAAGAACATCAACATCGACAAAGTCACCGTTTGGGATTCCATGGGCGGCAAAGATGGCAGCTCCACCACGGCTAATTTTCTCAGCTCCATGATGAAGAGCATTCCCCCAATGAAAGACGTCTTCGATATGGTTGGCATGGAAATGCCCGCTAACCTCGGTAAAGATAAAGAAGCCGCTCCCGCTTCCGCAGCTGCTTCCAAACCCTCTATCGTTGCCAGCAAAAGCATTTCTGCTTAATTCGACAAAATAAACGTCAATTTATGACACTAAAAAGCCACGCATTGCGTGGCTTTTTTTTGGTGGATTGAACGGTTTCATTTTACAAAACCGTAAGTCTCTGGATTCC
Organism: Pseudomonadota bacterium; assembly: GCA_017629415.1. The sequence goes on from JAGBXG010000303.1 coordinate 2,200, forward strand.
AAGGGACTCAGCCCCTTGGCGGGGTTTGGAGCGGAGCCCCCAAAAAACTTTGTAGAGCCCCAAAAGAACTTTGTGCTGAAATTAACCATCTTTGCGCAAAAGTGCGCAAAGTTCTTCATGGAGAATGCCATTGGTGGCAATGATATAGGGGGTGTGCGGATCATAAGGATCGTTATCGAATCCCGTGACAGTTCCGCCGGCTTCGCGAACAAGTATGACACCTGCGGCTGTGTCCCAGGGTTTGAGATGGATTTCCCAGAAACCATCGAGCCAGCCGGCTGCGACACAAGACAGATCTAAGGCTGCGCTACCAGGGCGACGGACGGAGTGAACCGCATGAGAAACGCGGTCAAAATTTTCGACATTGGGGATTTTGCTTTGATGAGGCCCTACAGGAAAACCTGTGGCTAAAAGTGCACGGGCAAATTCATTGTTTTGAGCCACGCGTATGGGGGTTCCATTCAGATAGGCGCCTTCGCCTTTGGCAGCATAAAACTCATGACCTTGAATGGGGTTATTCACGACACCAACAACGGGCTGGCCGTCTACCACGAGTCCAACGGATATACATGCCCATGGAAAACGATGTGCCATGTTGGATGTGCCATCGACGGGATCGACATACCAATAAGGCTGTCCGCTTTGTCGCGCTTCATGAAGACCGCTTTCTTCGCCCAGAAATCCAAAATCCGGGGTCGCTTTATTCAGAAAATCAACGAGCAGCGCTTCATTTTCGGTGTCAATTTGAGTGACGAGGGATTCGTCTGATTTGATAGCAATTTCGCGCGGAACGGTCCATAGACGTGCAAGGTTATCGGCGGCAAGCTTAGCTGCTTCGCGAGCTGTAATTAAAAGTTTTGCGTAGTTCATCGTTTTAATTCCGAATTAAATTCGTCCTAAAGCTAAAAAAGCCGGCTTTTGGCCGGCTTTATCTATCAGATAGCGTAGTCAAGCGAGTAACCTTGCTCTTCCTTAATGGAAGAGAAGATAAGGCAGGTTTCGAGGCGTTCGAGGCCAGGAAGTTTGGAGAGTGTATTTTTAATGAGCGAAGCCATGTGGTCGATGTCGCGAAGGACAACATGAAGGGCATAATCGTAACGGCCAGTGATATGATAGCCGACTTTGACTTCAGGGATTTGAATAATTCTTTCTTCGAAAGAAGCGATGGATTGAATTTGGTGCTGGCAAAGATTGATCATAATCAATGCCTGAACCGTATAGCCGATGGCTTTAGGGTTGATGACGGCACGGTAAGAAGTAATGATGCCTTTTTCTTTAAGATTCTTGACGCGGTTGAGCATGGAGCTTTCGGCAAGACCATTTTTAGCTGCAAGTTCTTTGTTGGAAATGCTGGCATCACGTTGAAGAATTTCGAGAATATTTTTATCGAGCTGATTCATAATATCTCCCTTTCGTTTCAAACGATTGGATGTGTGTGATATGTAGGTTTGGGTGGGAGTTTTAGTCCCAAATTCCAATAGCTTTTTACTCCATAAAACCGTATGAAGGCAAGGTTAAAAAGAATTATTCTTCAAATAATTTATAAATTATTGAATTTTTTGCAGATATTTTTCTGAATGACATTTGATGATACAAGGGAATGCAAGGAGGTATGTGGGTGTGTCTGGGTTATTGTGTTGAGCCAGCACCATCTCACGCTTTGGATTTAAGCGTAATGACATCAATTTCAGGGGGGATGCCAAAACGCAAAGGCGGTCCCCAATAACCCGTGCCGCAGCTGACAAAAATGGCTTTGTCATCGACATAATACAGCCCGCGCGAATACTTGTGCACAGCATCAACAATGTAACAGAGAGGCCAAAATTGACCGCCATGCGTATGACCCACTAACAGGAGGTTTGCGCCTGCCGCAAAACATGCTTCTGCAGATCCGGGTTGATGCGCCA
>JAGBXG010000304.1 GCA_017629415.1 Pseudomonadota bacterium
AGCTGTCGAGTGCATATCACAACGAGTGAATATTCGAGTTTGAATCTTTCGCAGGCTGTTTTGTTGGCTTGTTATGCACTTGGCCGTCAATACCGGGGGTTGGAGAGTGAACAATCAGAGCCGAAAGCTTTAGCCCCAGCGTGTTTTCAGAATCATGCGCCGGGGACGCGTCCGGCAACACAGGATGAACGCATTCGGCTGATGAAGTCTTTAGAAGATGCATTGGTTGAAATTGGTTATTTTAAATCGCCGGATCCGAATACCGCAGTGCATCGCGTTCAAAATATTGTCACGCGAGCCGATCTTCATAATGATGAATATCATTTATTAATGGGCATGCTTGCGGAAGTTCGGAATTATGCGAAACTGATGGCTCGTGGGATTGAGCCCAAGCGTATGCGTCCTGCAAAATCTTATGGAACAGGTGAAAATACGGAAATTTAAGGTTTGCGTGGGATTTTTTGTAGGGTTTTACCTCACACCACGCCAAGGGGATGAGCTTGTTGAACCCCACAATGGGGATTTACGTTTTTTATGTCTAACGAGTGCTGATTGTTAACGTTTAGGGGCGGAATGGGATTCTGTATTTCATTCCGCTTTCCTGTATCACATCACATTTCTTCAGTGATTTGCGAGTTTGTGTATGCTGTGGAAATACTGGGATTCGGGGCTGCTGGTTGGGGCGTTGCGGGGTGCAACCCCGCAGTGGGGGTAGGCGCGTATCGGCAGTATTGATAAAAAAGGCAGCCTTTAAGCTGCCATTTTGAGTTTGTTTTAAACAATTTATTTGTGGGGATCTGCCGATAGCGCCGCAGGGGGCATCTGCCCCCTTATCCGAAAACCGAACAGATTGAGTTTAGATGGGATCGCCGAAGATTTTCACGTCATCGATACGCACATTTGGTGTGCTTGTTGTTGCATAAGGGAAGATGCCAATAGTGACGAGAGGTTTGTTGTCGGCGTTTGGCAGAAGTGTTGTAGGATAGTCGATGAATTTATCTTTTTCCGTAAAGGTGAGATCTGTGCCGACATGTGAGAACACATCATCTGTTTTGTAAGCCAGTGCAAAGCTTTTGGGATTGCCGCCGCTGGCGCGGACACTGAAGGAAATGGCGATATTTTTGTATCCTGTGGTATTGATTTTTATTTCCCAGTGAGGGTCTGTGTCATATTTGGGTGTAGCTTCTGTACTCCAGTTGGCTTGTGCGGAGACAGCTTTTCCGGATTTTCCGGTATCTTCAAGTTTATGAGATTTGCCGCCAGCATTGACGAGTGCGAATGTGGCTGCGGTGACAGAGCCGCCGTCTACGGCTAAGTTTTGATCATCGAAGTTCCATTCGGCAAGGATGGGGCGTGTGACATTGTAGGTTTGTGCGTATGAAGCGGTTGTTGTTGATGTATTGGTGATGGTGGTGAGTTCGCCGCCTGTAGGTGGACAGAGGTATTGATTTTCGTCTTTAACGGAGGCGATAGCTACACAATAATATTTGCCTTCAGTATTTGGCATACTGACATTGTTTGTGATGAATTCTGTTGTATCTGCGGCGCAATCTGTGCATTGCGTGTTGATTTGTGTGTCGGCTTTGAACGGCCACTGCAAGATGGGTTTAGTGAGATCGGTAGTGCAGTAAATCGTGGTTGTGATTTCTGCGCCTTGTGGGATATTGACGCGGACAGCGCTTTGCAGGGTATCTTTGTTAAGGTTTGTATATTGGCAGTATGCAAGTTTTTCGTGTTTGCATGCTGTTTTGGCGGCATTGCATCCGTTGTCGCACAGAGTTGCATTGGGGGCATCCCACACGGGGCCGTTATTGTAGGTACATGTGCCGATATATTCTTTATCGCCTTGTTTGAAGCATCCTGTCTGATTTTCGGTGATATTGGCGTTATCTTTATCGGTACAGATGGCCAGATCTCTGCAGATTTGGTTATCTTTATCGCATTGTTTATTGGAGGCGCATGCTTCTTGTGTTTCTTGTCCGTCTGTACATGTGGTGAGATAGACGGTGCCTGCAGTTTTTAAGCATTTGACGCTTGTTTCGTTGGGTTCGCAGTTGGGTTGGAAGACGATATCATCGTTGGATCTGGGGACGAGAACATTTTTATTGAAAGCCCAGTTGACGATGCCGGTGACCTGATAAGTTTTTTGAGGTTCCATGGCATTAAGGGTTTCAGGTTTTAGGCCGTTATTGACGATGGTATCTTTTCCATTTTCATCGAGTCCGGGCCATCCTGTGGGTTTTTCTTGTTTATCTGTTCCGGTTGTAAATCTTTCGAGTGTGACAAGCGAGCCGTAATAGGGGCTGTTGGGTTTTCCGGTGTTGATATCGTTTGCCAGGACGATGACTGGGGCGATGGTTTCAGTTTTATCGGTTTTTTCGACAATCAGTTTATTTTGGAACGAACGGATTTGCATTTGGCAATAGTAATGTCCGATGCCATCTGAGGTAATTTTGACGTTATCGCCGACCTGGATGTGTGTGTCTGTGCCAGTATATTTCATGCAGTCTTTGCCTTGGCAGTAGACGTAGATACCGGCTTGTTTTCCGTCTTCGGAAGGTTCTTGAATGACGAATCCGAGTTCATCTTCGCGGATGGCTGTGACGACGCCTTCGACGGTGAGTTCGACCGGTCTTGCGGAATCATAATACTCGCGGTCTGAGCTGTCTTTGCAGGTATCCAGGTTGATGAGGGTATGATAATTCTGGTGGAGTTGTTGGATGGTATTGAGTTTAGGGATGACGCATTGTCCGGCTTCGCAGGCGGTTTTACCGTCTGTGTTTTTGGAGCAATCGCCTTGGTTTTCGTCTTCTTTATAGTTGACGAATTCGCCGTTGTAGCATTGTACGATTTGGTTGCCTTGGCAGCTCAAATCTTGGTGTTTGAAGCCATTGGGGCAATTTACCGGTTTGACGCATTCACCTTTGCTGCAGACGGTGAGTTCGAGGTCGTGCATTGGAGGGCAGCTGCTTCGGTCGAGTACGCCATTGAAGCATGATCGGATGTTATTATTTTCGCAAATGCTTGTATTATGCGGGACGATTGTAGAGGAGAGCAGGCAGTCATTGGGTTGAGGTATGGTGCATGAAATGCCGTTTTCATTATTGATGCAAAGTCCCTGCATTCCGGTTGTTTCATCTATTTTGCATTCGACAGTTTTGATGGTGGCATTTTCGCAGCTGACGATACGTCCGATGCCGCTGTCATTATCGCAAATGCTGGTACCGTTATTGATGGTTTTATCTTTGTAGATGCAATTGACAGAGGTTTCGCATGCGGTTTGTTCGGCGTTGCATGTTGTGCCGTAGGCGCAGTTTTCATGTACTGTCCATGCGCCATTTTGGCATCTTTCGGTGACACTTTTTTCTTTGCCATTTTCATCGATGCGATTGATGCATCTTGTTTCATTGTCTGTGCATGTTTTATTTCGGCATCTGGCTTGGTTTGACGTGGGGTCTTTGTAGCATTCCTGCCATTGATTGCATATTTGATAATCGTGGCAGCAGTTATATCCATTGCAGTCATCGATGGCACCGCAGAATTCTTCGCTTGTATTGGGATCAATGCATTTGCCTTCGCATGTGATCATGTTGGCATCAGAGCATGGGAGGCTGCAATAGAATTTGCCGTTGGAGTCAACGTTACATTTATTGATTTCGACTGGGCAGGTATTGAATTCAAAAGAGGTTTCGTGGCAGATGGCACTTTCTGTGCAGAAGGCGTCTCCGCCGCCGAGATAGATATATGACAGGTTTCCGGTTTCTCCAACTGGTGGGCATCTTCTTCCTGTTTGTTCCACAGGATCAATGGAGCAGCCGATGGTGGCAGCAGAAAGTAAGCAGCTGATAATGAATATTACACGATGACCATTTTTGTGCATAATTCAACTCCGGTTTCGAGAAAGCACAGAACCTTCTACAGCATAACATATTTACGTTTATTTTTCAAAAGAAGGCGCATAACTGGTTGATAATGTAGGGATTGGATTGAGGGGGCAAGCCCCCTACGGCGCTATGCTTTGGCATACGCGCCTACCCCCGATGCGGGGTTTCACCCCGCAACGCCCCAGCGTGCATTGTTTGCAGTATTTTCCAGGTTTGAGGTAATTCTTTGCTGGAGGTGCTTTGGCGATTGTTATTCGAGTGCGTGTCTTCGGATGGAGACATTCATGAGGATGCCGGTGCATATCATCATGCAGAGAACGCTGGAGCCGCCGTATGAGATCATGGGCAGTGTGATGCCGACAACGGGTGCCCATCTGACGACCATGGCGGTATTGACGAGAATTTGCCAGAAGAAAATGGCTGCGATGCCGATGGCCAGCAGCATCCCGAATCTATCTCTTGCTGTGTAGGCGATATGCAAAGTCCACATGAGGAGTGCAAAGTAGAGGGCGAGGAGGGCGGTGACGCCGACGAAGCCATATTCTTCGGCCCAATTGGCGAGTGCGAAGTCATTTTCTGGTTCGGGGACAAATCCTTTTTGCACTTGTGTGCGTTGGCCGTAGCCACGGCCTGTGAGTCCGCCGGCGCCGACGGCAATGACAGAGTTTTTGACTTGCCAGTCGCTTCCGTAGGGATCGTCTTCGATTTGTAGGAACGTGAGCACTCGCGAGCGTTGATAATCGTGCATGACGAACCAAGCGGCGGGTGCGCATGCGATGAGAATGGCGATGATGAGTGCGATGGTTTTACGTTTGATGCCTTCAAACAGAAGCATGACGGCTGAAATGAGGCCGATGAGCAAGGCAGTGCCGAGATCCGGCTCGAGGAAAATGAGCAGCATGGGGAGCAGGATGGCACCGATAATGGGTAGCAGTCGTTTGAGATTGTAATGTGTTTTATGTTCTCTGTCGCTGAGGTATTTGGCGACGAATATGACGGTGGCGATTTTCATCAGCTCGGAGGGTTGCATGTGAAAGAAGCCCATATTGAGCCATCGTTTTGAGCCGTTGAAATCGGTGCCGAAGATGAGGACGATGATAAGTAGCGCGATGCCTGCGCCATAGATGGCAGTGCCGAATCTGGCGTAATTTCTGTAATCGATGGAGGCGCAGGGGATAACAAAGCAGATAAACCCGAGTGTGAACCAGAGGATTTGCGTGTTATGCAGTGGTTTCGGGAGAATATCGGCGATACTGTAGAGGTTGAACACGCCGATGCTGATGATGCCGAGTACGAGCAGCAGCAAAGTCCAGTCAAATGATGCAGCCAGGGATTTGAAGTTAGATTTCCCAAAGTGTTTCATTTTTCGCCTCCGACAATTTCCCTAAAATATCTGTCAAGGACTTCCATGGCGACGGGTGCAGCGTTTGCTGAGCCGGAGCCGCCGTGTTCGAGGAACACGGTGATGGCAATTTGGGGATTTTCGATAGGTGCAAAGGCAGAGAACCATGCGTGGTCTCGGTATTTGAATTCGACGGCGGAGCTGGAAACCCGTTTTGAGATGACTTGTGCGGAACCTGTTTTTCCGGCGATATTAAGGTTGGTGAGGCGATAGGCGAAAGCGGTTCCGAGTTCACTGTTGATGACCATATCGAGTCCTCTTTTAATGGTATCGATGGTCTCTTGTTTGAAGGGTAGTTTGGAGTGAACACGGCTTGGGTAAGTGAAGATGGGGCGGCCGTCAGCGGTTTCGATTCTGTCGATAATTTGCGGATAGTACAGGGTTCCGCCGTTTGCAATGGTGGCATAAATCATCGCCATTTGAAGCGGTGTTGTGCGGACGTCGCCCTGTCCGATGGATGTGGACAGGGTGAATCCGCCCTGGAATCCTTCTTTGGAGCGTTTGTTATGCCATTCTCGAGTGGGTACGGTTCCCGATGATTCGTTATTGATGCCGATACCTGTTTTTTCGCCGAGTCCGAAGAGTTTGGCGTATTCGGCGAGTGTGTCGATACCGAGTTTTTCGCCGACTTTGTAGAAGTAGACGTCACAGCTGGAGGCGATAGCTTCGGTGATGGAGACGGCGCCGTGTCCTGAATGTTTCCAGCAGTGGAATCGTCTTCTTTGTTTGCCGTATTCGTAGTAGCCTGGGCAGTTGAGTGTATCCTGTGGCTGCATGAGTCCTTCTTCGAGGGCGGCGGCAGCAGTGATGACTTTATAAACCGAGCCTGGGAAGAAGGAGAGCAGGGATTTATCGAGCATAGGTTTATAAGGGTTTGTATCTGCGTCGATATGTTCGTCCCTGCTGAGTCGTCCTGACCAGCTGTTTGGGTTGAATGATGGTGTACTTGCGATACCCAAGATTTTTCCCGTATTGGGTTCGACGGCAACGATGGCGCCTGTAGGGTAATCTCTAAGCGCATCTCTGAGGATGCGCTGCACGTCCATGTCGATGGTCAGAATGATATTTTTTCCGGCGATGGGTTCAATATCTTTCCAGTCTTTCATGAGAGCGAGGGAATCCGCATCTGTTTGTGGGATACCTTTGGCGTTGACGACACCTGCGTTGAGTCCGTTTGCGCCTCTGAGCATGGGTTCATAAGTGCGTTCAATGCCCATGCGTCCGACGACATCGCCGAGCCTGTAGCCGTACATATTTAATTTTTGCAATTCGGTGTCATTGACTTGATTGACGTATCCGATGAAGTGAGCGCCGAGTTCATTGTATGGGTAATATCGCCGGCTTGATGCGACGATATCGACTCCGTGGAGCATGAGGCTGTTGGTTTCAATTTTTGCCAGTTGGTCTCTGGTGATATCTGATTTGACGGGAATGGGGGCAAATCTGTCGGCAGGTTTTGTTTTTTGGATACGCGATATTAATTTTTGTTTTTCAGTTTCGGTCAGTGTGAGGATTGTTGCGAGCGTTTGAATTCTATTTTGGAATGTTTCAGGAGTTTCATTTTTGGAGGTGAAAAAAGCGGGTGTAAGGGTGACATCATAGGCGGGATGGTTGGTTGCGAGCGTTCTCATTTTGGCATCAAAGATTTGGCCGCGTTCGGCGGGAACGATATTTCTTTTGATGAAGTTATTGAACGCAAGTTGTTTGTAGTGGTCGCCCTGAATGATTTGCAGGTACCAAAATCTTGTGATGAGCATGCCGAATGCAATGCAGATGAGAATTCTCAAGCCTCGTATGGCAGCTTGATAATCTTTAGGTTCATTTCTGGTTTCGGAACCTTTTGTATTGTTATTCTGAGATTTGTTGTGCAGGAGCATTGACTTTTATGACAAAACTGACGGTATGCTTTTCGAGATTTGTGATGGCGCTGACAACGGAGACTTGCCATGAGCCAGTTTGTGTGAAACGCGTAGAAAAAGCGAATGTATTTCCTGCGGGCTGAATGGTTTGGACATTATCCGGGGTATTTTTTTTGCTTGCTGTTGCGCGGGTTGTGAAGGTTGCGGAGACGGGCACAGGAGCTTTTAAGGATTTATTATCGCATTTTCTTTGTATTCGAAGTCGGAATGTCACGTTTTGGTTGACTTCGATATTTGCTGTTGAGGCTTCAAGTTTGAACGAGTCGACACATGAGCGCATGTTGTCATCATGGTAATGGATATCGACAGTTCTTGAAGGTTTTTCTTGTTTGATTTCTGCCGTTATCGTTCGAGGGGGTGGAACGATGATATTTTGTGGTGATATTGCGTTATCTTGTGCGGCAGCGGTGGTAGGCATCATCAGGATGCCTACCGCTATAGCAGTTAATTTTTGAGGAAACATGTGCCTATGCTGAAAACTTGGCAGAACATGCCTGCCAAAAGCAGAACTCGGCCATCGGCGCCTCCGGCGATCATTGCGGCGAAGAGCGCGACGGTGAGGACGGCCAGTGCGATCATGATATGTGCAGATTTTAAAGACCGATAGTAAAGTGTGCAGAAAGCGCTTGCTGCCATATTGGAGACAGCCAAGATGATGGCAGGCAGATTTGAGCCTTCTTTATTGGGATCTGGTGTTGTGAGCAGTGCAGAGATGACCCAAATGAACAAGATAAGAGCTGATAGCAGTGTAAAGCCGAGAGTCAGTTTATCGTAGAGATTCAGTGCTTGTGGTTTCAGGGGTAAAGGTTTGTGATATTCGTTGTTGCCATTTTGCGCAGCAGTTTTGGCTGTTGTTTGTGCTTGAGGTGCTTGGGGTGTTTGCGGTTTGGCGGTTGTTACAGCATTTTGTGCGTGTGCAGGGGGCTGTATGGGTTTTGCGGGTGCAGTAGGCACATCAAAATCGAGGCCGTCTTCTTCGTCATCGTCATCGGTGTTGACGACGAAGTCATCGCCGAACAGTTTGGAGGTCAGGTCATCGAATTCTTCGTCGACGAGTGACGAGGGTACGACGCTGACACCTGGGAGTCCAGCGAGGGCATCTTCTTCTTGTTCTTGTAGTTTGTGTGTTTGTCTGGTGTTTGTTGGTGTGTATGTATTTGGGGTACTGGGTTGATGTTGTATGGATTGTTTGGCGGCGGCAGTTTGGGGTACTGGAGCAGGTTTTGTATCGAAATCGAAGTCATCCCATGGGGAAGCATTGCGATTGCTTTTAACGTGTGTGAGACCGCGTTCAGGCGTTTGAGCGCTGGCGGCAGCCATTCGGTATCCGCCGCTTTGTCGTGCATTGGAGTCAAAAGATATGCCCGGCATGCCTGCGATAGTTTGTTGTCCGAAATTTCTGGACAAGTCTTCGGAGCTTCTTCGTGAGGCAGGTGTAGAAATGGGTCCCAATCCAATCATCGTTCGATGTTGCATGGATTGGTCTTGGGGATCATAAAAATTTCTAGCATTGTCTGCGTGTTCGGATTGACTTCCATGAGATGAATTTCCTGTTCCCATGCGGGTGACAGCATTCATGGTATCGGCAGCATCTGCGACAAGCGAACGGCAGTGTACGCAGCGTCGGGCGCCGACGGGCACAGCTTTTTTACAATTTGGACATTTCCTCATCTTGACCTCACAATAGACAGCCGCAAAAACGGCGTTGATATGCTACCACTTACATTTAAAAATCACAACAATATGATGTTTATGTCTCATGGCTTGTTAGGCATTGTCTTTGAAATGTGCTGAATACAAGTGAGACGGCGCGTATGCGGCTTGCCGCATAGCGCCGTGTGCATCGCGTATGCCGCCGCAGGCGTGGCATAGCGATGCAAAAAAAAATCATGAAATAAAGGAGTTTCGTAAAAATCGTGTTATCGTGTTATGATGTTTTTGGGCGTATGCCACAATAATTGATAATTAATGTTTACTCCACATCGTTCAGGCAGAGGGTATTAAGATGGATCATGTAAAAGGTACCATGCATCAGCTTTTGAAGCTTATGGTAAGTCAAGGCGCAAGTGACTTGCATATTTCGACTAACTCTCCGCCAGAGCTTCGTATTGATGGTGAGCTTGTGCCGCTGAAATCCGAGCCGTTGTCGCCTGCGCAGACACGTGCTTTGTGTATGAGTTTGTTGTCTGATGAACAACGTCAGAGATTTGAACAAGATAACGAGCTGGATTTTTCTTTTGGTGTTGAGGATGTGGCGCGTTTTCGTGGTAATGTTTTCGTCCAGCGTGGCTCTGTGGCGGGGGCATTCCGTTACATTCCGAATCGTATTCGTACGTTTGAGGAACTTTGCCTTCCGCCTGTTCTTAAGGAAATGTCTGAACTGCCTCGCGGACTTGTGTTGATTACTGGTCCGACAGGTTCTGGTAAATCGACGACCCTTGCCACGTTGATTGACCATATTAATCGGTCTTTTAAGAAGCATATTATTACGATTGAAGATCCGATTGAATATGTCCATTCGAACCGTCAGTCACTTGTGAATCAGCGCGAGATTGGGAGTGATACAGAAAGTTATCATTCTGCAGTACGTTATTTGTTGCGTCAGGATCCCGACGTCGTATTGCTTGGTGAGTTGCGCGATAAGGAATCGATTGAAACAGCATTGGTTTTGGCAGAAACAGGTCACTTGGTGCTTTCGACACTTCATACCAATAGTTGTGCGCAGACGATTAACCGTATTATTGACGTTTTTCCTGCGGGTCAGCAGGATCAGATTCGCACACAGCTTTCTTTCGTTCTTGAAGGTGTGGTCTGCCAGCAGTTGCTTGTTAAAGCAGGTGGCCGCGGACGTACCATTGCCCTCGAAATTATGCGTGCAACTGCCGGTATTCGCAATTTGATTCGTGAAGATAAGATTCATATGATTTATTCTACGATTCAGCTTAACCGTACCAAGAGCAGCATGCAGACAATGAATCAGGCACTTGCTGATCTTTGTCTTAAAAAAGTCATTACTGTTGATGAGGCGCTTTCGCATACAAGCGATATGGTCGAATTGAAACAGATGCTTGGATTGAACCATAATAATTAGTTGGGAGAAGCAATATGGCTACTTTTCAATATACCGCCAAAGTCACGGCGACAGGGAAAACAAAGCGTGGCGAGATTGATGCGGTCAGTGCTGATGCTGCGTCACAGCGTCTTCAGGCAAATGGTTTGAAGGTTGAAAAAATTTCACAGAAATCCGATGGTTTGCCGCCTTTTAAACTGCCAGGGACAAGTGGCGTGTCGAGCCGTGAACTTGTCGTTTTCTCGCGTCAGCTCTCTACCATGATTGACGCAGGTCTTCCAATTGTCCAATGTCTTGACTTGCTTTCAGGGCAAGAACAGAATCTGCATTTTAAAAAAGTGCAACTTGCGGTTAAGACCGAGGTTGAAACGGGTAAAACTTTTGCTGAATCCTTGCGCAAGCATCCACTCGTCTTCTCCAATCTTTATTGCTCATTGGTACATGCTGGCGAAATGGGCGGTGTTTTGGATACGATTTTAAGCCGTCTTTGTATTCAGCTTGAAAAAGCAGATGCCATGAAACGTAAAATCAAAGGTGCTTTGACCTATCCTGTCGGTACCTTGGTCGCTGCTATTGGTATTTTGATCGTCATGATGTGGAAAGTTATTCCAACATTCGAAGAAATGTTCAGCAGCATGGGTGGTCAGCTTCCTGGATTGACGCAGCTTCTCGTTGATACATCGCGCTGGTTTGCGGCAAACATTGTGTATATCTTTATCACAGTTATTGGGGTGCCAATCTTCATCATATTTTTGCTCAAACAACATAAAGTTCGACGTGTCGTAGACAGCGCGCTTTTATATATGCCGGGTGTAGGTATCGTTATCCGAAAATCTGCCGTTTCGACATTTACGAGAACACTCGGTACCATGCTTTCTTCCGGTGTGCCTTTAATGGATGGACTCACCATCGTTGCAGATTCAATTTCGAATACTGCTATTTCAGAAGCCATTATGTTCTGTCGAGCACGTCTTTCTGAAGGTTCTACGCTTGCCGATCCCTTGCTCGTCACAGGCGTATTTCCAAA
>JAGBXG010000040.1 GCA_017629415.1 Pseudomonadota bacterium
GACTTAAAGGCTTTTAAGGTGGCTTCTGCATTTCGTTTACAAGAGTCATCCGCACCTCCAGCTGCTAATATTTTTTTATAAAGCTTGTAAGCTTCACAATTTTTCTTCTTGATTTTGGCTTGAACTGCCTGCTTGCAGATGGTAGCGACATCGACACCGCTGGATGCAGATTTAGGAGCATCATCGGCTTGAGCTTTAGGTGCTGATGATTTTGAGCTTCCAGAGCCGCCGGAGCGCGGTCGATTGGCTCTCAGTTTATCGTTAATTTCACCGATATACGAACTGCTGGGGCTGACTTCTTTGATTTCGTCGCGCGCAAATTCGGCATCTGCGAAATCAGAATTTTCGATAGACTTCAATGCACGATGATACAGCGTTTTAGCGAGGCATTCATTGGCTTGTTCTTTCAAGTTATCTGCATGCATCTTGCTATAGGCGAGGGTACCTTCATTTACGTTTGAAATATTCTGTATGGCATCCCGGCACTGTCCTTCTTCGATAGCCTTTTTGATATCATCCACCGTTTTTTGTGCCGATTCTTCTTTATTGAGTTTGTCTATGGCAATGATGTAACGCGTATCTTCGGGATTAATCTCATGAGCAGCTTCACAGGCATCCCGGGCTTCTTCAAAGTTGCCTTCATCTGTGAGATCTTTGCACTCCATAATCTTACTGAGGAACTGTGCGTCTTTATTTGCAGAATCATCGATTTTGATAATTTCCTGCGGCTTATCGCTTTGGCCGTTTTCCGTAATAAAATATGTCAAGCCGATGGCCAGGAAGACGATGACTGCAACGAGAACGACAATCAAGCCATTATTTCTACGCGGTTCATCGTTGATACCGAAATTCAGGGACCAGAAGTCTCCTGGCGCACAATAGCGCATAATCACGTGACCAAGCATAATGACATCACCGCTGTTGATTCGATACGCTTCGGTCAAATTGTAGCCGTTAATTTTGGTACCGTTGGAGCTACCCAAATCGCGGACTTCGAAATCGCCACGTGCGGTACGTCGGATTTCGGTATGTCTGCTGCTGACGCTGGCATGGCCAATGTGGATATCGCAATTAGGGTCACGTCCAATGATGACCTTCGTGCGACTGACATGATATTCACGACCGGCAAAGTTGGATGAAATCACGACAAAACGAGGCTGAAGTTCAGGCTCAATATCGCTTACAACATCCGCATTGTCATTATTCACAAGCGAAGGCTGACTTTCATCCTGAATATAGAGACGATAATCACCAATACGAATCTCATCACCAAGCTCAAGGGGCATGGGACCTTCAATTTTTTTAGAATTGAGTTTCAGCCCATATCGCGCTGCAACGGGTTCAATCATCAGGCCGTTATCGCTCAAATAAATACGCGCATGTTTTCGGGAAACATTGCGTTCCTTGAGACGGATGAAATTTCCTTCTTTACGACCAATCGTAACATCACCGCTATCCAAATCTATCGGTGCGACCTTGGATTTACCCTCGGAATCCTCAATCAAAATTCTGAGCATTCTCTATATCCTATTGCCTTGCGAAGCCGTTTGGCCTCTTCCTTAATAAAACAAACATAACAGCTACAATCATGTACAATCATGCAGCCACCGCCCACCTACTGCAGACAGTAGCATTCACATATACACGCAGACGCACATTTCCACAAGTTTGTAATCTTAAATCTTTGCGTACAAAACCTTGTTTTTTTAGGTAATATTCCCAAAATTCATAGACGTTTCAAACAGTTTGGGGCAAAATACAAGTTTTGACGCCAGCATATCGGCGATTTCATTTTTTTATCAACCTTTACCCAGAAATTCCTATGCAAGAACTCAAAATTCATGATACCGCCTCGCGATCAAAAATCCAATTTGTGCCACTCGTCGACGGCAAAATCTCTATCTACGTCTGCGGTCTGACCGTCTATGACCTGCCACATATCGGACATGCCAGAACATTCGTCGTCTTCGATGTCTTCAGAAAATTTCTGAAAAAAATCGGATACGATGTCACTTTCGTCAGAAATCATACAGATATTGACGACAAAATTATCAGACGCTCAAAAGAAGAAAATACCTCACCAGAGGAACTTGCCACACGCATGATCGATGCACTCCATGCAGATATGGCCTCCATTGACGTCGATGAAGCTGATATCGAACCCAGAGTCACACAGCACATCCCCGATATCATCGCATTCATACAGAAACTTTTTGATAACGGCTATGCCTACGAAGCCGGCGGCGACGTCTATTACAGAGTCTCCGCTTTCAAAGATTACGGCAAATTCTCTCACCGAAATCTCGACGAAATGCTCAATGGCGTCCGCATCGATGTCAATGAAGCCAAAGAAAATGCCGGCGACTTCGCACTCTGGAAAGGAGAAGCCGATCCCGATAAACCCGCCTGGGATTCCCCCTGGGGACGCGGAAGACCCGGATGGCACATCGAATGCTCATGCATGAGCACCAAATATCTTACCCCATCATTCGATATCCACGGCGGCGGACGCGATCTCATCTTCCCACACCACGAAAATGAAATTGCACAAGCCAAAGGCGCTCAAAACGGCGACTTCGCACGCCACTGGATGCACGTCGGAATGGTCGAAATCAACGGCGAAAAAATGAGCCACTCCCTCAAAAATTTCTGGACCGTCCGGGATATCGCAAAACAAGTACACCCCGAAGCACTGCGATACTTCTTCCTCACCACTCACTACAGAAATAATATCAATTTCTCACACGATACCATTCACGAAGCCACACAACGTATCACCTCATTATATAGAACACTCGATGCCGCCGATCGCCTCCTCGCTCCGGCAATCGCCAAAGACCCCAGCCTTGATGCCAACAATGATGCCATCCAAGCTTTGGTCACACCCTTTGTCGACGCCATGGCCGACGACCTCAATACGCCAAAAGCTCTCGCAATCATGGCGCAAGTTGCCAAACAGGCCAACGAAATCATCGATGCCAAAGGCAAAAAGAAACCCGAAAAACTCAAAGAACTCATCGCTTGCCGAAAAGCACTGCAACTCATGGGCGATCACTGCGGACTCTTCGCCAGAACACCTGAAACCGCACTCCTGCAGCTCCGAAATAACGCCGTCAAACGACTCAATCTCAACGTCGATGAAATCGAAAAACTTCTCGCCGAACGTACACAAGCACGCGCCGATAAAAATTGGGCCGTTTCTGACGAAATCCGCGATAAACTCGCGCAAATGGGCGTCAACGTCCTCGACAGACCCGAAGGCTCCACTTGGCAAGTCGATTAAAAGAATGGAATCCTAGCAACTCTTGAATTGTTATGCCCCTGCCTGAATAGGTTTTTGTCATATCCCGTGACATTTCCGTGAAATTCATCACGTAAAGACAAAAACACCGACATGATATATCCACTCATGTCAAAATA
>JAGBXG010000041.1 GCA_017629415.1 Pseudomonadota bacterium
GTACGCAAAGGTCTTTTGGGGCTCCGCCCCAAACCCCGCCAAGGGGCTGAGCCCCTTGGAACCCGCAATGGATTTGACGTTTTTGTAAGTAAACCGGGTACTGATAACACGCGTTTTTTGGAAAAATGGGGACCCGCTCCCCCATTTTTCGTCCCCGCGTCATACCACTTCGTAAGTCTTTTGTGACTTTGCGTACGCCTTGCCCCAAAACGTTGCCGTGCGTATTGAGCGCAAGCGAAAAGCACGGCACGGCGGCGTATTGAGCGCAAGCGAAAAGCCGCCGTTTAAGCTTCCAATTTCATATTATCAATGAGTCTGACATCGCCGAATTTAACAGCCAAAAGCATGATCACGCAATCGGGCACAGAATCGTTAAAGATTTCAAGGGTATTGGGGTGCGCCAATGCAATATAATGAATTTCTGCCAAGGGCTGAGCTGAAATTTCCTTGTGTGCAACATCCATCAATTTTTGGGCATCTCGACAGCCAGATTTGAACAAATCTTTGGCCATATTCAGACTGCGGTGCAGAGCAAGTGCTTGCTGACGCGCTTCTGCGGTCAAACGCACATTGCGCGAACTCATGGCCAGGCCATCATGCTCGCGGACAAGAGGCATGCCAATGATTTCAGTCGGACAGCCCAAATCCTGAACCATACGGCGCAATACGGTAAGCTGCTGATAATCTTTTTCCCCAAAGAAAGCATAGTCTGCGCGGCTCATCCACAAAAGTTTGGTGACAACGGTGGTCACGCCACGGAAATGTCCAGGTCTGGAAGCACCGCAGAGCACATCCCCCAGTTTAAGCGTCTCTACCCATGTCGAAGCCTGGCCATTGGGATACAGTTCATCAACTGTCGGTATAAACAAAATATCGGCACCACAAGCATTGCATTTGTCAAAATCAGCCTGCTCGTCACGCGGATATGTCGCATAGTCTTCTTTGGGCCCAAACTGCGTGGGATTGACAAAATCCGTCACGATCACGACATCGCACTTGGCTCGTGCGGCACGAATTAAAGATAAATGACCCTCGTGCAAATATCCCATGGTCGGCACCAAACCAATGGTTTTGCCTTCCGATTTCACGATTCCAGAATAATCTTTCAGTTCCTGAGCTGTTCTAATAATTTTCAACATGACTTTATCTCTTTATTTTAATTTTGGGGCTCCGCCCCAAACCCCGCCAAGGGGCTGAGCCCCTTGGAAACCACAACATGGGGGCTAACGCACGTGACCGACTGGAATGACGAAGCTGACGAAGAAAGCGCGCCAAATGACAAGCGAATCACATCACCTTTGTTCAATGGTAAGATTCGGTATCGTCAGGGAAAGTCGAGGATTTAACGGCAGTATCGTATGCTTTGAGGGCATCGGTAATGACGGGAGCCAAATCGGCGAATTTGCGGACAAATTTCGGAGCTTTGGCGGTGGACATGCCCAGGCAATCTTGGAGTACAAGGACCTGACCGGCACAATCGGGGCCTGCCCCGATACCAATCACGGGAATGGAGAGATCATTTTGAATGCGAGCTGCGAGAGCGCGGGGAACACATTCCAGAACGAGGGAGAAGGCACCGGCTTTTTCGAGGGCCAAAGCATCGTTATAGATGGTTTCTGCGGCTTCTGAGCCTTTGCCTTGGACGCGGTATCCGGACATGGTGTGAACAGATTGCGGCGTCAATCCGAGATGGCCCATGACTGGGACACCGGCATCGACCAGGCGTTTAACGAGATTGACGCAACGCGCACCGCCTTCGAGTTTGACGCCGTGCGCACCGGATTCTTTCATAATACGGATACCTGCGCGCACGCCGTCATCATCGTTTGTTTGATAACTGCCAAACGGCATATCTGCGACAACAAAAGGTGTGGAGCAACCACGGAGGACGCATTGGGCATGATAAATGATGTCATCCACGGTCACGGCCAAGGTGCTTCCGCGACCTTGCATGACGTTCCCAAGACTGTCGCCAATCAGAATCATATCAATGCCGGCGGCTTCGACGAGGCGTGCAAACGTCGCATCATAAGTCGTAATCATTGAGATTTTGACGCCAGTTTCTTTTTTCTTCTGCAAATCAGCGATCGTAATGGACATAAGACAAATCTAAAAAGAAAAGACATGGCAAACTGCCATGTCGTAGTCAAAAAAACAATTCAAAGAATGAGCGAAGATTACTCTTCAAAATTCAACAAATGTCCGCTTCTTTCTTGTTTTGTACGAAGATAACGGTCATTGTGTGAATTAGGTTCTATAATCAGGGGCTCGCGACCGACAACGCGAATGCCGCATTGTTTAAGGCCATCGATTTTTCTTGGGTTATTGGTATAGAGGTCAACCGAACCAACGCCGAGCGCACGAATCATGGCTGCAGCCACATCATAAGAGCGCAGATCGTCATCAAACCCGAGGTGAACATTGGCATCGACCGTGTCATATCCTTGTTCCTGCAGGCGATAAGCGGCCACTTTATTGGCCAATCCGATTCCGCGTCCTTCCTGTCTCATATAAAGGATGATAGCGGCATCGAGTTCGGCGAAATGCCGTTGTGCGGCTTCAAGCTGCTGCCTGCAATCACATCTGAGTGAATGAAAGACATCCCCCGTTAAACATTCAGAGTGCAGACGCGTCGGGATATTTTCTTTTCCGCGTACATCGCCTCTCACGAGAGCGATATCATCGATTCGACGTTCGCCATCGCAAAAAGCAACAATCGTAAAAGTTCCAAATTGTGTGGGAAGTTCAGCTTGAGCAAAGATTTCAAGCTGCGTATCGCAGGCGTTTGTGGCCATGCTTAATCCTTTGTCATAAAATGATCCAATGCCGCCATGAACCTTCGGCGCGGCGCGCCGATCTAATCACTTTGGCAGTTTTTGCAAGGTTTTTGTCATGATATGGATTTTTTGTGGGGCTCTGCCCCACCCCCGCCAAAGGGCTGAATCTCTTGAAACCCACAATACCGACTGGAATGACGCAGCTGA
>JAGBXG010000305.1 GCA_017629415.1 Pseudomonadota bacterium
AAGCCGACGCAAAAGCTAAAGCTGAAGCCGAAGCCAAGAAAGCCGCTGACGCCGCAAAGAAAGCTGAAGCCGATGCAAAAGCTAAAGCTGAAGCCGAAGCCAAAAAATTAGCTGATGCCGCAAATAAAGCAGAAGCCGACGCAAAAGCTAAAGCTGAAGCCGAAGCCAAGAAAGCTGCCGATGCCGCAAAAAAAGCAGAAGCCGACGCAAAAGCTAAAGCTGAAGCCGAAGCCAAGAAAGCCGCCGATGCCGCAAAAAAAGCCGCTGACGATGCCGCCGCTAAAGCTGCCGCTCAAGCTGCTGCCGCTCAAGCCGCTGCAAAAGCCGCTGCCGCAGCTGCCGCCGGTAAATAAGATTTATCTCTCATAAAATTCAGGCTCCCTTCGGGGAGCCTTTTTTATTGAATTTTTTTGCTCTGCTAATGCCCTAAAGACTATCTAAATCATGGCATCATGAATTTCAGGCTCCCTTCGGGGAGCCTTTTTTATTGAATTTTTTTGCTCTCTTAACGCCCTAAAATCATAGCATCATGCTCAAAGGTTATGCAAGACAGCTCCCCTTGCACCTTTGGTAAAGAATTTGAGCGTTATCAATCATTCAAACATCCCCCAATCTCGCCTTTCTACAACTCAAAAAAAAGCCTCCATAGAGGAGGCTTTCGCATATCAGATAAAATACCTATCAAGAATAATAAGTATCTTTGATGGCTTCAATGGCAACATCTAAAAAAGCAATCAACGCCTGGTAGCTCACGTTTTCAACTTTATCAATCAACAAACCATGGCAATTGATAGGATGACTTTTCAGATTAAGCTGTTCGTTATCTTCGAGAAATTTATTAATGCGATTGCTGAGCGATTCAGGCGCCGTCTTATTGGGATGAGGCTGAGCATAAAGCTTAACTTCGCCATCCGTATTGAGATCCATAATGGCATAACCAATACCGCCATAACGGAAATTAATACCACCGATACGACCGCCGCCAGCTTCAATATTACAACCGAGATTGCGGGCATAAATCATCAACTTTTCAATTGCATCACGGCGCTCTCTTCCGCCTTTTTCCTGAGCCAGCTGAATCACTTGAAGTTTATCCACAGTTACCTCCTAATAAACGATTGAAAGGCGTTGCTACCCCTGCAACGCGAATATTTATCGTAACGTATTTTTACAATGATTGCTAGATTAAAGGGTTTGAGGATATGAGTGACTTTAAACATCCAATTCACACAGCGTATTCCCCATTGAATATATGCAATGACGAATACGATATTATGTCTCTGCGATGGATTTGGGGAATATTGGGAGGGGGCCAAGCCCCCTCCGGCGCTTTTTGCGCGGCGTATGGAGGCCCAAAAGGCCGACATAGTCCGCGCAACGCATGGCGTATGGAGGCCCAAAAGGCCGACATAGCCTGCGCAAATACGCGCCTACCCCCGATGCAGGGCTTCGCCCCGCAACGCCCCATCCAGCATGACCTTATTTTTTCACGACAGCATCAAATATCGTGTGACACTTTGCCCCTATCGGATGAGGACCGGCAAAAATAACATCTAAAGCAGACAAAACCGGCATTTTCAAGCCGTCCATCAACCCCATCGAAAAGGCTCTGAGCACGACACCTGCTGCAGCCATCAACCTGCTATCTGCCCCAAAAACCAGCTCACCGCGCTGCGTATGCGACAACACATTGCCAAACCAGCACTTTATCATCTGCCCTGAAATCGAATAAGTTTCAGGCTGAGATGCCGCTTGGATAAGTAATGTCACAAACGCATGCAAACGCCCCAAGTGATACGGCTTGAGATGTTCAGGATGGATTTGCAGCTTGTCATGTGCTTCCATCAAATCCAACACCGTTTTGAGCGCAAAATAATGCTGATGCGCATGCACGAGCAAATGCAGCCACAAATCATCCTCGGAAAGAATATGCGCCTGCACATCGAGAATTGCATAAGGCTCCGCCGTTTGCATCGCTTTTTCAAAACTTGGCGTCTGCCACGGACGTGGGGCCATGGACCAATGCAATTCAATCGGTGCAAGGACTTCGTGCTCCAAAAGAATCTGATTTGTCGCCCAAAGATGAGGTTCTTGAGCCCGATGCCATCCGGCTTGCGCCAGCTCAGTTTCAGCCGCATCCACTTGGTCTTTGGAAATCCATAAATCGATATCATGCGTCATGCGCCATATCGAATCGCCCATCAAACGTTCGCCTAAAGGCGCTCCCTTGAGCAAAATACTAGGCATCGAAAGTGTTTGCAGAGCTTTTTGCACGCTGCGACGCCAAATCGCCAGGCGCGCAGTCTGCTCAAGCATAAAAGCCTCACGCATGGCCTGCGTCAGGCCATATCGCTCAGCATCTATCATTTCATGCGTAACTGCATGCCATAATACAGCATCCACTCCACATGCTCGGGCTCGCGATAATAGCATTTCCGGCGGTATCTTGTGGCGGTATGCCTGTTCCATCATGCATTGAATCAAAGGCAAAGCTGACATCATTAATCCCATGGATTGGCGCGTGTCGGAACAAGTTTGCCCATTTCACGATATTCCTGAATCCCTGCAGCTTCAAGCAAATCCATATCGATGGGAATTTTGCGTTCTGCAGCACGATAAGCCGCACGAATCACGGAATTTTTGATGCATCCGCCCGACAATTCAAGGTCTTTACCAAGAATTTCAAAATCAATGTCATTGGCAAGCGGCGCATTCGCCGGAAGCAATCGTTTCCAGATACGCGCACGATATCTAGCTTCGGGGAAGGGGAAGTCAATTTTATGGTTCAGACGGCGTTCAAATGCATCGTCAATGGCAGCATCAAGGTTTGTCGTCAAAATGACAACACCTTCAAAGCGTTCGACTTCTTGAAGCAGGAGATTGACTTCCATATTGGCATATCGATCATTGGAATCTTTGACTTCCGTACGTTTCGAAAAAATCGAATCGGCTTCATCAAAGAGCAAAAGGGCACCGCTTGCTGCAGCTTCGCGGAAACATTTTTCGAGATTTTTTTCTGTTTCACCCACGTATTTAGAGATGATAGCTGGAATTCTAACACGATAAAGGGTCATGCCGAGTTCATTGGCAATAATCTCAGCGGACAAAGTTTTGCCAGTCCCTGAATCACCTCTAAAAAGTGCGCAAATCCCGCGTCCTTTGGTAATTTTTTCTCCAAATCCCCATTCTTCAAAAATGGTTCGGCGGTTGCGTACAGAAGCAATGAGGCTCCGAATCTGTTCTTTGACCTTTTTGGGCAAAACGAGATCTTCAAGCGACAAAGTCGTGAGTGTTTTATCTGCTAATTTTTTGATTTTATTGCGGATTTGAGTTTTGGCAGCATCTTCGAGCATTTGCATGGTCACGGTGAGTTCACCGTTATTTTCGGGAGCAGCGGCAAGGGCTTTATTCATGGCCACAAGCACGGAATTTCGAATCGTGCCGCCAGCAAATTCATATTTTTCGGCCAACAAGGGTAAATCGACGTCTTCGTGAAGTTTAAGTTGCCTGGGGAGATGAAGTCGCCAGATTTGTTCTCGGAGTTTGGTGGGCAAGATATCAAAATCGATTTGCAGAGTCACACGGCGATCGAGTGCCGGATCAATGGCCGTTGGAATATTCGTCGTAAGGATGACAAGACCTTCATAAGCATCGAGTGCCGCCAACAATAACGGCAAATCCCGATTTCCTTGTGTTCGGTTGCCGAAAATGAGCTCGCAGTCATCGAACAGCAGAACTGCACGCTGAAGCCTGGCTTCGCGCATGAGCACATCGAGATTGTCTTCGAGACTTCGTCTGGCCTGCAATTCATGGGCATCGACGAGAAGCAAGGGGCGTTTGAGGGTATGTGCAATGGCTTGCGACATGAGGGTTTTGCCGGTACCTGAGGGGCCGCTGAAAAGCAGAATGACATTTCGTCCACCGGCACCGATTTCTTCAAATCCCCAAGATTTTTTAAGTTCCAAGCAAGTCTCATAATGGGCAACCACAGACATGATTTGCTGTTTTTGCCGTTCGGGCATGAGGACTTGTTCGACTGTGTTTTTGGGCCAATAAAGCCGGCTGAAGCCATCGAGATTCATTTCCGCTTCGAGCCCGAGCAAATGCGAAACCATTCTTGAAGGCAAAACAATTGTCATATCCTGAAGCTGGGATTCCGCACCGAGCTTCGGCACCAGTTCGCAGAGATGCTGGCTGAGCAATGTCCCATTGGGCAAAAAAGCCCGTCTGTTTTGCACTTTTGCCTCAAAATCCCGGCTGAACAAGTCGAGTGCCAAACCGACATCGGTCTGTGTGAGGGCAAAATTGCGATGAATATCGGCAATTTTTTGCCGGAATCCGGCATCAAGTGTCGGCGCAAGGGCAAAGAATAAGACATCGGCCTCAAATGGCGAGAGATGGAAATCGCGCACACATTGACAGAAGGGGGCTTCTGCAGAGTGATTAAGGGCTTGAACGGCATCGAGATACCGGACAGTGGCCTCAGGGTGTTTTTTGGCCTTTTCCTGGCACAGAGTCGTAAGCAAATGCAGGCGTGATTCAAGGTAGTTCATAGTTTTCATCCATTATTTTGGTATGACTGCCGACGGAAGATACGGGGAAATATCTCGACCAAATGCCGCAATTTCTCGAACAAATGAGCTGGAAATGTGCGCCAAAGCAGGGTTTGCGGGAATAAAAAAAGTTTCAATTTCAGGGTTTAAAGCACGGTTTGCAAGTGCCATTTGCTGTTCATAATCGAAGTCTGCGGCGTTTCGTATGCCTCGAATCAGGGTGTAAGCCTGGATCTGAGTGCAGAAATCGACAACGAGCCCTTGATAGGATGCAACAGAAACATTGGGCAAATGTGCTGTCGCCGTCCTGAGCCATTGCATGCGCATTTCAAGCGGATAATGTGGGGTTTTATGGGGATTGATACCCATCGCAACCGTGAGATGCTCAAAACGTGATGCAGCACGTTGAATGATATCGATATGTCCAATCGTAGGCGGATCAAAAGACCCTGCATAAACGGCTTTCATAAGATAACTGACAATAAGACAATAATAATGTTGATGAAATCCACAGCATGGAGCCTCTCAACACCATACCACAAGGCGTATTTATCCACGCTCATAATTTGGTTTTCATGTATTTATGACAAAAAAATGATTTTTTTAAAAAAAAGCTTGCACGAGTTCAGCGTGTTCTGTATAAGCCGCCGCCGTTGAGAGGGTTTGACAACAAACTTCATCGACACACCTTATGGGGCTATAGCTCAGCTGGGAGAGCGCTTGACTGGCAGTCAAGAGGTCATCGGTTCGATCCCGTTTAGCTCCATATCAAACCTTTGCGGGGCTATAGCTCAGCTGGGAGAGCGCTTGACTGGCAGTCAAGAGGTCATCGGTTCGATCCCGTTTAGCTCCATTTAAAAAGCATCCATGATTTGGATGCTTTTTTTTTGCCATTTTTTAGGCGATTTATTCATCGCAATGTGGATAATAGCTTGCTCCCATTCAACGAGCATTTCATTTTATCTATAAATATCCGTGCGAATTGCACATTTATCATCGCTCAGTAAAGCTTATGACCAAACCTTTAACAAGCAATGAACAAGTAGAACGCGTACGTCAAGCGGTACTTCGTACCAATGGTGAAGTCACTGTCGGCGACATTGTTTCTGCCACGGGCTTGGGAGCCAATGAAGCCAAAGATGCTCTCAGCCATTTGATGTCGACACATGAAGGCGCCATGCGCGTCAGCAGCAAAGGTGAAATTGTTTATGCCTTTGCACCAGGATGTGTTCTTCGCGATCAAAGAACATGGTGGGAACGCAATAAAAAAGCCGTCTTGAAAGCCATCAAAGTCCTTTTCAAGATCATCATCATGCTGACGATTGTGATTTATTTCATCATTTATCTCGTCATATTGATCTTTCTTTTAACCTCCAATCGTAACAACAACAGCAGCAGTTTTAATCTTAATGGTGCAATCTGGATTTTTTGGGGCGGCGGCGGCAGCAGTACCGAAGAGCGCTGGACAGGCAAAAAGAAAGAACCGCTTTATACGCGTATTTATAACTTTGTTTTCGGCCCTGAAGAGGAAGAAATTGATCCCCTTGAGGCGCGTACACGCTGTGCACAGCTGATTCGAGCCAAGAAAGGTGTTATCACCATTGAAGACTGGATGATGGTATCGGGTCAATCTCATCAAAAATGCGAAAGTGATTTGGCTCGTTTCACAGCTGAGTTTGATGGCAATGTCGAAATCAGTGACATGGGGACATTGGTTTACACTTTCGAAGATATGATGAAATCGAAGGATACAGCCATTCCCAATACCTTACCTGCAATGGCATGGGATACCTTTGAACCTCCTCGCGCATTGTCCGGAAACGTCAATGGCGGAGATGGCATTGTCATTGGATTGAATCTTTTCAACTTAGTCATGGCATTCGGCATCAACTGGGCCGGCAGCGCCTATAAGGAACAGCTGCAAGATCCCTATTATGCCTTGCAACATGGTCTGTCCCCGCAAGCTGCGGAAATAATGATTGAAAATGTGGCCACTTGGAAATTCTGGCTCGGTCTTTTCCCGCTGATTTTCACAGCATTAATATTTTCTGGTCCGCTTGTTCGTTTGCCAGGACATCTGAAAGAAAACCGAGAACGCAGAGAACGCACCATCCGCAAAGCTGTAATGTATTCCATATTCAACAAGAATGCTGGAGCCGCCACGCGCTTTTCCATGCGCGATCTGGCATCTTCCACCAATATGTTGCTGAACCGCCAATTCCTCAAACCTGCATCCGATGATGAAATCAAACAAGCCATGACGGTTCTATGCAATGAACTTGGCGGTGAAATCGATTTCAGCGGCACCACAAACGGTGACACCTATTATCTCTTTAAAGATCTCGATGCTCGCATGCGTGATACGGCATCAGAACGCAACAAACTGGCGTTTGACAAACAAACGATCGGAGAAGTCGTCTATTCCACAGACTTTGAAGAACAAGAAGAAATTGAAGATGCCGAAAACCAAGCCGAACTTGATGCATTTGATCAAGCCCTTCGCGCAGCCGGCAGCAAAAAACGCCGCCCTGAATACGGCAATGATGACGATTTCTCAGATTCTCAATCCAAACATAACAATGTACAATTCTTCTAAATGACTTGAAGCGCCGGAAACGGCGCTTTTTTTGTGGGGTAAAACATCTCTTCACTGTGTACAGAAAATTCTTTTGAAACGCGCGACTTGAATAACGCAGTGAGCAAAGAAAACGCACGATTCATTCGATTATTTTTGTCTATTGATTGAGGGATTTATATAATGAGGATAGGTGTATTTTTGGTGTGTGAGATAAAAGATAAATATCCCTGAATGGAGGAAAACATGACTGCAATAACGTCTCAAAGACAGCTCACAGCAGGCATGCGGAAGACGGCATCTGCGATAAAAAGACCCATTCGTACATTGCCCGGTGTCACCGCAACCAGACCCATTGTGAAACAGAATACGCCGATTGGCACTGCTCAGGTTACGGCAGGCTCTTTAAATGTGCGTCAAGGTCCCGGAACAAACTATCCTCGTATTGGCGGTTTGAGCAAAGGACAAACGATTACCGTTTATGCTGATGAAGGCACCTGGCTCAAAATTGCTTATGGCAATGGCGAAGGCTATGTCAGCCAGCAATACACGACATTTAAAGATCAGGCATCGACAACAGATCCGACGACGCCGGAGCCTTCCACGCCGACGACGCCAGAACCAGAACCTGAGACTCCGACAACGCAAAAAGGCAAAGTTGTCAATGTCACCTCCAGTCTGAATGTACGCGCAGGTGCAGGTACGGGTTATGACAAGATTGGTTCACTTTCGCCGAATGAAACCGTCACAATTATTTCCAAATCCGGTGACTGGTATGAAATTGAGTTCAATGGCGGAACCGGCTGGGTACATGCCGATTATATTCAAATCATTGAAAATACAGGTTCAGTACCTGAAACGCCTTCAACCCCTGAATCCAGTTCGGGGCAAAAAGTCGTTGTTACAGCTTCTTCCTTGAATGTCCGCTCTGGTCCGGGCGCAGAAAATAGCAAGATTGGCTCTTTAAGCAGTGGTGCAGTGGTTGAAATTCTGGAAGAAAAGAACGGCTGGTACCGCATCAGCTATGCGGATGGTTACGGTTGGATCAGTGCCGAATATACGATGAAAATTTCCGGTGACGGCACCCCCGGCGGTGTTTCCTCAACATCTGGGACTATTGATTACAAGCAATTCGATTCACGCTGGGGCAGCATGATGTTCTCCAGCGTTGGTGATCCCAGCCAGACTTACAAGAGCAGTGCATGCGGCCCGACTTCTGCGGCTGACGTGGTTTGGTCATTGCGTAATAATACCGTCACCCCGGTTACGCTGGGTACGATGTGTGTTGAACATGGGCACCGAACCGCAGACAATGGCACAGCTTGGTCATTTTTCCCATTCCTTGCCAGCGTTTACGGCATGAGCTGTCAGTCAACGACGAGCATGTCCACGCTTAAAGAAGGCCTGGGCAACGGCGGTTTGGCTGTATGCAGTATGTCTAAAGGTTACTGGACAACCGGCGGCCACTATATCTGCGTTTGGAAATACGATGGTTCTACGGTTTATGCCAACGATCCGGGTTCAAACGATCGCAAGTCCCAAAATGGCACTTCATTCAAAAATGAAATGCGCAACATGTGGATTTTCAAATAATGGAGTTTTCCTGGGGGTAGGCGCGTATGGGCGCAGCCCATAGCGCCGCAGGGGGCTTGCCCCCTGAAATGTTTCAAAAACGTAAAAAAGCCCGGCAGAACCGGGCTTTTTAAGTTTTTGCCTCAAAAGATTAAACTTTGTACCCCACGGCATTTCTGGCGCGGTTGAGGACTTCATTCATTTTGATGGAAGCACGTTGTGCGCCGTCGCGGAGAATGTCTTCGAGGGTGTCGGGACGTTCCATGAAATCGTTGTAGATGCGGCGCGGTTCTTCGGTTTTTTCGAGAAGCAGGTTGTAGAGCGCCAGTTTGGCGTGACCATAACCGAAGCCGGGTGTGCGGTAGTTTTGAGCCAGTTCAGCGCATTGTTCCGGCGTGGCAAAGAGTTCGTAGAGTTTATAGACGTTGCAATTTTCGTAGTCTTTGGGCTGATCGATGGGCGTTGAATCGGTCACGATGCTCATGATTTGCTTGCGGAGCTGTTTGGGCGTGTACATCAAATTGATGGTATTGCCATAAGATTTGCTCATTTTTCGGCCATCGAGCCCGGGAATTGTGTGCATTTTTTCGTTGAATTTTGCGGTAGGCAGATGGAAGACTTCACCAAAAGCATAATTGAAGCGTTCGGCCATATCGCGCGTCATTTCGACGTGCTGCACCTGATCTTTGCCGACGGGGACGATATCGGAATCATGGATGAGGATATCGGCGGCCATGAGTACGGGATAAGCGAAAAGTCCATGGAGTTCGGCGCCTTCGTTGCCGCGATCTTTGGCGGCTTTCCAGGCATGTGCGCGATCGAGCAATCCCATGTTTGTGACGCAGCTCAAAATCCAGGTCAATTCGCAGACTTGCGGCAAATCGGACTGACGATAGAAGATGCATTTTTTCGGATCGAGTCCGAAAGCCAGGAAGTAGGCGGCGATACCGTGTGAATATTCGCGCATTTTAGCTGCATCATGCACGGTGGTCATCGCGTGATAATCGGCGATGAAATAACGGCAATCGTATTGGTCCTGGAGTGCGATTGCGGGTTCAATCATGCCTAGATGGTTGCCGACGTGAGGCGTTGAGGTAGGTTTAATTCCGCTGAGTGATATCATGAGCTTGCCTTTGGTATAAATCGATTAAAAATCGTTATCAAACATGAGGTTTGAGATGACGTCTGGGATTTCTTCGGGGACGAATCGGACCAAATCGAGGAATTCGGTGAGGAATTTCATGGTTTGTCTTGGGTTCGAGAGTTGTCCTTGCTGCGTGAGTGCATTGACAACATCGGAGAGGGGATCGGCCAACCCTTCCGGGATCTCGGTATCTGGATAAGCCAGTCGATAGAGCTCGACGAGGTGTTCAGTAAGTCTGAGATAATCCGGTGCAGTCAACTGATTGAGGAAGCAGATGAATTGCGGCGGCAAGGCTTCTTGAAGGACGCGAATACCGTCAGAGTTTGGGGTCATGGCGAAGACGAGATAAAGTCCCGGCGAATCGGAATAACGCGCGGGCAATTCTCTTTGGATGCCGTATCCGCCGGTCAGGAGTTCATCTTTTGAGCAAGGCAGAGCATCTTCGTCATTAGCGCCGACAGCATGTGACCAAGCCTGGAACAATGATTTGGCATAAGCGCGATTTTGAGCCGAGAGCAGGGAGTAGAATTCGGCTTCGTCGATGACGACGACCAATCCTGCATATCCGACATCTTTGGCGAGCTGTGAAATCCCGTTAAGGATATAGCCATAAATTTTTGCCCAAGATCTGTAATCGAGCAGGGAATAAATTTTAGGGAAT
>JAGBXG010000306.1 GCA_017629415.1 Pseudomonadota bacterium
CATACGCCGCGCAAATAGCGCCGTAGGGGGCTTGCCCCCGCCCAATCGAAAGCTCATCGTTCAGAGATGCATCAAGGGGTTAGAAAACGTTGTTTCAGTGCAATCACGCGTTCTGCAGAGGCCATGATACGCGTTTCTAAATTCTTATTATTCTGTGCTTCGTTGACCAATTGTTTGCACAAAGGCGCCCACAGATATTGCGATTTGCAGACCAGGAATAAATCGACGCCGGCTTTTAAGCCCATTTGCACTGCTTTAATGGTGCTGTAATTGTCAATGATGGCATCCATTTCGAGATCATCGCTGACAATGACGCCTTCAAATCCCAGGCGATTGCGCAATAAATCGGTCACCACCATGTGCGACAACGTGCCGGGCAGTCGTTCTCCCAGAGCCTTCATGACGATATGTGCTGTCATGATCATAGGGATGCCGGCATGGATGGCGGCTTTAAAAGGCTTGAATTCTACGGATTCCAGCCGGTTCATGTCATGCATGACTTCAGGCAAATCGGTATGGCTGTCGGTTGAAGTATCGCCATGTCCCGGGAAATGTTTGCCGCAAGGGATGATACCTTCGGCCATCTGTGCCTGCATGGTGGGGATGGCGTATTGAATGACTTGTTCCGGGGTGGTTCCAAATGCGCGTGTGGCAATAATCGGATTATTAGGGTTGGTATGAATATCTAAAACGGGCGCAAAATTGATATCGAAGCCTAAATTTTTGATGTCGCGGGCGGTGTTGGAAGCTATTTGGGCGGCATGTTCAGGCGTTGTCTGGGCAAGTTCCAATGCTGCAGGAATGCGAGCACTGCCCAGGCTTTCGCCAATACGCTGGACCTTTCCGCCTTCTTGATCCACGCCAATCCAGATGGGGTAAGGGGCTTGAATCTGGTGGATTTGCTGGGTCAATGCTTGAATTTGCTCGCGGGATTCAAAATTGCGCGAAAAAAGGATGACGCCGCCTATTTCGCCTTTGGTCAAAGCGCCAATTAAGGGAATGGGAAGTTTGGTGCCTTCAAAGCCGGCGATGAAAAGCTGCCCGGCGGCATGCTTTAAGGATATTGTCATCTTAAAAAAACCTCTGCAGATGAAAGGGTGAGTACTGGATAGAACGTCATCATGGGCAAACGGTGTTCACAAACCGCATGTATCAGGGATTTAAAGCATTGACGAGCGGAATGGAGAGTATTGGGAGTTTAACGGTCATGGTTGTGTTATTGAGTTTGTGAGAGCCCACGACCCAAGGTAAACAGGCTGTACCATCTAATGTACATGTGCCAGCATTACAGGATAAATTCTCATTCAGTTCTGTTAATAAAGGAGTCGATGTATCGCTGATTTGTGGACGCAGTGAAACATAGGCAAAAGTTTGCGGCGGTGTTACTGTCAGTTGTACCGTGGTGATTTCTGGAATAGGGACTTCGGTCATTTGTTCCCAATCATAAAGCATGTCCACGACGTTATCTAAGCTTCCGAAAGAAGCAATTAACGTGGCGATAGGAACTGTAATGGGGAAAACAGGAGCAGGAGGATTCTGAGGATCTTCTTCTGAATTTTCGTCTTTTTCTTCTGGATTGGTATTGGGATCATCGCCGTCATTTTCAGGATTGGAATCCTCGTTTTCGTTGTCGTTGTCGGGCAGATTTTCCAAATCTTTGTCTGAATCATCTTCGGAGGATGGCGGTGGATTTTCGGGAATTTCGTTGATCAGTGTCCCCGTTGTATAAATATTTTTAACGGTCGAAAAATCGTGAATATAAGCCAATACTGAGGCGCAAGGCGCGGCCTGACACACGACTTCTGAAGTTGTATAGGCATTTAACAGCTGAGAACGTGATGACAATTCAGCGATTAAACCGCCTGTATACGCACCGCCTGTGATGACACCTGTTGAAACGACACTGCTGAGCTTGGAGGCTTTTGTGACGATACCAGCAATACCGCCGACATGACTTCCGCCTGTGATATGTCCGGTTGTTTTGGCATTGCTGATGAGGGAATCGCTCATTTTGCCCACGATGCCGCCGGCAATATTTTCAGAAACCAGAATCTGGCTGTTTGAAATGGCATTATTCAAAGTGGAATTGACCATTTCAGCAGCGATGCCGCCGGCATGAGTCGTTCCAGAAATGGTGCTTTCGACTTGGATGTGGTGCATGGTTGTACGTTCGGCCAATGCGACCAGTCCGCCCACATGCGAATGGCCGGTCAATGACACATTGCTTTGTATAGATTCCAGACGGGCTTCACGTGTAAAGCCAAACAACCCGATAAAATCGGCGTTTTCGTTGCCAAGTGTCAAAGTCTGAGTCATCAGTCCATTTTTTTTGGTAGCAGTAAAACTGCGTCCATTGCCAACAAAAATCGCGTCAAATGGATATTCTTCGGTGCCGATACCTGTCCATGATGCGGCGGTATCTACAGTCAGGACATCGCCAAGGTTGATGTCAGAAACCATGATATATGCCAATGTATCTGAGGATTTGGTATCATAACTGCCGCTGTTCCAATTATCGCGCAGTGTAACGAAATCCTCAGCAGAAGCGATAATTTCGGCACATCCGGAAAATTCGGTCAATTGATAGAACAGTTGTTCGCAGCTGCATTCATCATCTTCAGATTTCCAAGGATTTTGAGGACAGGCATCCAAGCAGTTGATGACACCGTCTGAATCTGCGTCTGAGATATTTTCATCTGAATCGGGGATACCGCAGCCGCACATTCCTGGTTCGATTTTTTCGGCGTCTTCCGGACACTGTTCTTTGCAATCTAGGATCGTATCGCCATCCGTATCGATATCGGGAGTGCCGCAGTCACAGACCCCAGGCCTCATTTTATTATCGTCCAAGGGACAAAAGTCGATAGTATCTGTCATGCATATTGGCGCTCCTGTTTCAGGGTCGGGTTCATCGGAAACGCCGCATCCGCAGACTCCGGGCAATTTTTTCTCTGGATCGTCGGGACATAAGTCCATTTGTTCTGACAGGCAATTTGCGACTCCAGCGGGACCAAGGGTATCTTCAACGCCGCAACCGCATATTCCTGGCAAAGTTTTGTTGGGATCATCCGGGCAAAAGTCCACGTTGAAGCACAATGGGATCCCGTTGGAATTCAAGGTATCGGCGACATTACATCCGCATACGCCCGGACTTGTTTTATTGGGATCATTTGGGCACAGATCAATTTCTGGAACCATGCATTGATAAATCCCTGTCAGGGCATCGATCACATCGTCGACATCACAGCCGCATACACCAGGTTTTGTTTTATTTGGGTTATTGGGGCATTCATCAATGTTTTCTATGGGTTTGGGATCAGCAATACGTGTGCATCCCGAAGCAAGACACAAAACCAAGCCCAAAATCCAAACTTGTCGATGTTTCATTGCGCACCTCAAAACAGACAATACACCACTTTATATCATAGCGTTTTGAGGTATAGAAATCCAACTTTAAGCTATCAAACATACATAGGCATACACAAAAAATGCCGGCTGTATGGCGTCCCGCAGGGTGCGCCATAGGCCAGCAGATTGGACGGCGTATTTGGGCTTGAAGCCCAAATAGCCGTTTTTATGTATGTTTATTCTTCGTTATTAAGTTTTTCGAGATGTTCAGCTGTTTTGAGAGCTTTGATGATTTCGTCGAGTTCGCCGGTTTCGACGACGTTTGAAAGATTGTGGACGGTCAGGCCGATGCGGTGATCGGTGATGCGATTTTCGGGATAATTGTAAGTGCGGATGCGTTCGGAACGATCGCCGGAACCGACCATGCTTTTGCGTTCCGAAGCGCGTTCACTGGCGAGCTGGCTGCGTTGCATGTCGTAAAGTCGGCTGGCTAAAACTTTCAGGGCTTTAGCTTTATTTTTGTGTTGTGAGCGTTCGTCCTGGCTGGTGACGACAAGTCCTGTAGGGATATGTGTGATGCGGATGGCAGACTCAGTTTTATTAACGTGCTGTCCGCCGGCGCCGCTTGCGCGGTATGTATCGATGCGCAAATCAGCTTCATTGACGCGGATATCGACGTCTTCAGCTTCGGGCAGAATGGCTACAGTACAAGCCGAAGTGTGAATGCGGCCTTGGCTTTCAGTGACGGGTACGCGCTGCACGCGGTGTGTTCCGGCTTCGAATTTCAGGTGTGCGTAGACATCGACGCCGCTGACCATGGCCACGACTTCTTTATAGCCGCCGAAAGTGCCTTCACTGGCTGAGATAATTTCGACGCGCCAGTTTTGTTTGGCTGAGTAACGCGTGTACATTTCAAAAAGGTTGCCGGCAAAGAGGCTGGCTTCATCGCCGCCGGTGCCTGCGCGGACTTCGAGGATGATATTGCGTCCGTCCATGGGGTCTTTGGGCAGCAACATGATTTGCAATTCATCTTTTCGACGTGCGATTTCAGGTTCCAGGCGTGCGATTTCTTCTTTGGCCATGGCGCGCATTTCTTCGTCGTCTTCGGTCAGTAATTCGCGAGAGCTTTCTAATTCTTCTTCAGCGGCGCGCAAGGCTTGATAAGCCATCACGATGGGTTCCATGTCGGCACGTTCTTTCGCGAGGCTGTTGTAAAGCGACGGATTACCGAGGGTGTCGGGATCACCGAGGCGGTGGCTGACATCGTTGTAATGGCGTTCTAATTCCTCAAGTTTTTTCAGCAATTTGGCGGACATGAAACTCTATTTTCCTGTAAAAAAAAGTATTGAATAACGTCAAACAGGCACAAAATAAACGAAACCCCGAAAATCCATTATGCTGAATATAGCACTGCAGGGTTTTCGGGGTTTACAAAAGGAATCGTTATTTCGTGCGGTTGTATTTCTTATTGAAGCGTTCAACGCGACCGGCTGTGTCGACCATCTTCTGTTTGCCAGTGAAGAGCGGGTGGCACTGCGAGCAAATTTCAACGTTGTAATCGCCAAGTGTGGAGCGCGTTTCAATAACGGCACCGCAGGCACACGTAATTTTGGCGGGTTTATAATCAGGGTGAATATCTTTCTTCATGATTTACCTCTTGTAATGAATCTATTTAACGGCGCTGCCGCCTTAACGGCGCTACCGCCGCTTCACCATTGAAACACACATCCAACCGACACATTTTTTGCGGTCAGAATAAAGCGGGCGCTGTATAGGCGGAAAAGCCAATGCGGTCAAATTCTTTTTGTATTTTCTGCAACTTATTGAAAATCACAGGCGTTTTTCTTGATTTGCAAGTTTATTAGGGTGGTGCAAGTCAACACAATTGCGTTTACGAAGTGTTAAGTGTACCGATGCAGCATGGACTACAGGAGTTTTGTTTGCATTTAATCGTCAGTAACGAGTGCTTGTTTCACCCACCATAAACATCAGTTCTACTGTGGATTCCAAGAGGCTGAGCCCCTTGGTGTGGGATGGTGCGAAGTCTCAAAATAACTTTGTGTACATCGTGTATATCCCTCCATGGTGTTTATACGATCTTTTTAATCCAATCGACAAATTTGCCCCATAGAGAGGATTTTTTGGCATCTTGCGGACTGTAGGATGAAATATCGGGATGATTCATGACATGCAGCAGCAAGCCGATAGCTGTGGAGTATTGGGGATTTTGTACGAAATCGGTCATGCCGCCAATGCCGCGCGGTACACCCCGGCGTGCGGGCAGTCCGATAACGCGTTCTGCAAGTTCGGGAACGCCGTCCATAATGGCACATCCGCCGGTTAAAATGATGCCCGACGATACGGCATCTTTGAAGCCCGATTTTTCAATCTCACGGTTGACCATTTCGAAGATTTCTTCCAAACGCGGCTCGATAATATCTGCCAAAACCTGTCGCGGCAGTTTTCTCGGTTCCCGTCCTTCAGGGCCTGGAACATAAATGACTTCATCCACACCAACCGCCGATGTTAAAGCACATCCCGAATGTATTTTTAAGGCTTCGGCATCGGTTAGAGATGTTGGCAAGCCTTTGGCGATATCACTTGTCAGGTGGTTTCCGCCAATGCTGAGCACATGGGTATGCATGAGTGCACCTTTGGACCAAATGGCCAAATCTGTTGTGCCACTGCCAATATCGATCAATACGCATCCGAGTTCTTTTTCATCGTCTGAAATCACTGCTTCACTTGCTGCCAGTGAGGCTAATACAATATCTGCCACATCGACATTACATCGATTGACGCATTTGATGATGTTTTGGACACAACTCGAAGCGCCTGTCACGATATGCACTTTGGCTTCAAGGCGAACGCCACTCATACCGCGCGGGTTTCGAATTCCGCCTTGACCATCGAGCATATATTCCTGCGGCAAAATATGCAGAAACTCGCGATCTGGGGGAATGGCAACAGCTTTAGCTGTTTCGAGGACATTGGCGATATCAATTGCTGAGACTTCTTCGCCTTTGACGTGGGCGACACCATTCGAATTCAACCCCTGAATATGGTTGCCTGTAATATCGACAATGACGCTTGATATCGTACATCCTGCCATGACAGAAGCCATATCAATAGCATGTTGAATGCTTTGGGCAGCACTTTCGATATTGATAACGGCTCCCTTCTGAATCCCTTTGGAAGGTGAAGACCCCGCGCCAATGACATTCAGTCCCTCTGGGGTGACTTCGCCAATAATGGCGCATGTTTTACTCGATCCAATATCAAGCCCAAGCAGAATGTCTCCAGTGTTGACGCTCATGATGGCTCCACAATTGATTAAGGGTTATCGTGTGTGATTTATGAAAAATAAAATGACTTTAAAGGATAGCAGGTGGCGCAGCATCGACCTCTTCAACTTTGGATGGGGGCTCCAGTTTGGATGGCGCCTTTTTTGTGGCTTCATCTGCCTTTTTTGTGGCTTCATCTGCCTTGTCTTTTTCAACGTCCAGTATTGGTACTATGATTTCAGCTTGAGTTTTGTTTATGACAGGGGAAGCTGAATTGTCAGTTTCTGGATGAATGGCAACAACCGCTGGAAATTCTGCATCTGATTGAATGGCAGGAGCGGTGTTTTCAGCAGGATCGGTCTTTTGTGTGGGAGCTTGTGTGGGGACAGCAGCAGGCAACACGGGGACATCTTGAATTTCACCTGGTGCAAAAGCTTCCTGTTGATTCTGAGATTCCCGAACAACAGGTTTGAATTTGGGTTTGACAATGATGCGATCCAAAACTTCCCCATCAAGCAGGATGTATTCTGCTTCAACGTCACGTTGGGATAAATGCTGATCTACGATCATCAGGCGATCGATGCGCTCATCAAAACGATCATACCCCATACGAATTTCACTCTGAGCAGTGAAAACCGTATAACCTGTGGCATCGTCATAATGAATTTCGTCGATTTTATGGGGGTATCCCCTGCGTGTTATGCGTTCAGCCAGTTCAAAAGCTTCAACGATGACAGTTGTACGCACTGAAAGTGGTTTGTCCAGACTTACAATCGGTACCATGACGGTATCTTCAGTCTGCCAATGTTTAATATAAGCACCAGATTTGTCTACGACATGCATTTGTCCGTCATGGACAATGCCAAGCGGTTCGTATTCTGTAATTTCAATGCTGACTTTATCGGGCAGTTCAATTTCTACACGAGCATCTTTAATCCATGGCAGCATTTCAATACTGCCTTGAATCGTGTGGACATCCATTTCGAATAAATTGGCTCCATCCGCCTGTAAGCCTGAAGCTTCCAGAATCGATGCATCATTGACGCGTACATTTCCCTGAATCGTAATCTGGCGCGGCAAAAAATAATCTGTAGCCGCCAGATGACGGTAATACATATAAATTCCATAAGGAATACCGATAGCAATGACACACGTCACCACAACCGTAATGACAACATGGAGCAGACTTTTCCACCCTTGTTTGTCAATCTGACGAATGTCTGGTTCGCGACGGCGATTGGCACGGTAATTCTTGGACATGGGAATTTAAACACAAAGTAGCGTTAAAATAAAAATGCGGCATGTTGAAAACACGCCACGCCATATTGTGTTCAGAATCTTGATTTGAGCAACTTTTCGAGGTTGAAAGGTTTGAAAGTAAATTCGTATTCCATGAAGGTTATTATAATACGGAAAATATTGGGAATTATGTGTTGTCAGCATTTGGGAAAATCAAGCCAATATCCATTGGCAGGAATGTTTTGGGGTAATCCAAGCCCAATATAAGCCCAATATTTATTGCAGGAATGTTTTGGGGGATAAACCCATGCACAACAAGCCCAATATCCATTGGGTTCCCCCACCCCCACCGCCGCCGCCATCCCTACCCGGGTGCGCTGTGCGCACAAAAAACAGTTCTCCTCAAGC
>JAGBXG010000307.1 GCA_017629415.1 Pseudomonadota bacterium
ATGCTCCGCGAGCGTCAGTGCGTCGATTATTTGAACCGCAACCATTATAACAGCCATTTCAGCGATTATGATATCTGGCGTATGCCGACTTATAATACGGCTCTTGCTTTGGGCGTTGAACATGTTTTGGGTCAAATCAAAGTCGGTCATATTGCCGATATCGCCATGTATCAGACGACGCCGACCAAACGCGGTCACCGGGCCGTCATTGATGCCGAAAATAAAGACGTTTTGCTCGTCATGATGGACGGCAAAATCATCATGGGGAATGAAAACATCATGACCTCGGGTGAAACAGTGGATGTCTGCGGCGTTTCGAAGAAAGTGGACACGTCTGTGGCCGGCACGTCCTTGAGCTATTCCAACATTAACAGCAAAGCTGCTTACCCGTTGTTCTTCTGCGAAACGCCTGATCGTGAACCCTCATGTGTACCGGCTCGCGTGGAAGAAAACGACACCGATGACCAGGAAACGACGCGTTATGACGGAATTGTATCGATGGGTGACGATTCCGACGGCGACGGCATCAAGGATAACGCCGACAACTGTCCGACCATGTTCAACCCGGTTCGTCCGATGGACACCAACCGCAAACAGGCTGACTTTGATGGCGATGGTATGGGCGATATCTGCGACGCGTATCCGACTTGCGCCACCAATGACAGCAGCTGTCCCGTGTTCAATACCGATGACCGCGACAGCGATGGCGTCGACAATCTCATCGATAACTGCCCCGATCTGGAGAACGCGGATCAGGCGGATACTGACGGTGACGGCATGGGCAATGCCTGCGATGCCTGTCCCGAAGATGCCAACCCCGGCGGCCTGCGATGCCCCGTGAAAGACATGACCACCATTCAGACCATTACCCAGGAACTTGCGGCATGCAACGGTTCTGGAACGCCTTGCAATTATCGCGATGTTCTCGTGGAAGGCCGCGTCACAGCATTGGTCTATGACGGTTTCTTCATTCAGGATCCGAATGCCACTGATGCCAAATGGTCTGCCATTCACGTCGATGTGGGTGGCAAACCGACGGTTGCCGTCAACGATGATGTCAAGGTTCAGGGTATCATGAATCTGAACTATGGTATGGCACAGCTCAAGGAAGGTATGGTCACAGTCGTCGATTCTGCCAATGAACCGATTAAAGCCACGGCCGTTCCTTTGAACAAACTGACCCAAGCCAGCACCGATGCCACTAAAGACTATGTCAGCGGCGATGAAGCGACGGCATATACAGGCGTGCTTGTCAAAGCCAGCGGTTTGACAGCCATCGATTTCAACACCCAGTCTTCGGATTACGATGCCGGCACCAGTGCTTACAAATACGGCATGTACCTGATGGCCGACGGCAACGGCGACAGAATTCGTCTGGACGATTATTCGTGGACGATTGATCCCAAGATTGAAGTGGGTCAGTTCCTGGCCAGTGCAACCGGTATTTTGGTTTATGACTACAATTATCACAAGATTGCACCGCGCAGTGCCGCCGATCTCGTTGCCGGCCTCGGCATTGCCAGCATGACTTCGAATGTGACGACCGCTGAATGGGGTTCTGATGTTGAAATCACCGTCATCATGAACCAGGCCGTGGAAGCCGACACAACCGTGAACGTCAGCTGCGGTTCTGCGACATGCGAGAGCACCGTTGTCGTTCCTGCCGGCAGTGATAAAGCCACATTTACCGTGACCATGGCTTCCGGCGGTGATACCACCGTGACTGTCAGCTATGACACCACAGAACAATCCATCACCATCGCAGGTGTGGATCCCAGTGTTGCCCTTGCCGTTGTCGCCGTTTCACCCGAAACCGTTTCCCTCAAACAGGGCAATTCGGCTGAAGTGAAGGTCACATTGAATAAACCGGCAGATGCCGACACCACCGTCACGCTGACCAAGACGGGGGATGCCCTCATTACAGTGCCCGAAACGATGCTCGTGGCTGCCGGCAGCATGGAAGGCACATTCCAGGTCACCGCTGATACGGCTGCTGTTCCCAACACGACCGCCGCTATTGCCGCCGCCATCGGTGATGGCAATGCCGCAACCGTCCAAGTGACGATCAAAGACGTGAGCGCGTTTGGAAACAGCTATACAATCGATTTCACAGATATTGGAACAAGCATTGGTGCAAAAGACAATTACAAAACACCTTACGAAGCCCAAATACCCGGTTCTGATAACAATGAGTTTACCGTTTCTGCCTTCGCCAATTTCGCTTCCAACACAAAGCCTAATACCATGGCGATGACAGCTAACCATCTTAATCCAAGTACCTTCAGTGTGAGCGGTGTTGATGGTGTCGGTAAAATTACGATTGAATATACATCTTGGGTAGCTAAAGGCAGTTTTGAAGTGACCGTGGGTGAGAACACTCAAACTGAAGCATGGACCGAGAATCACAAAGACAGTGTGTTTGAATATGTTTTTGAAAATGATTCCGTCACATCATTCAGCCTTGCGCCCACAGCAACAACGAAAGAAGGTGACAACAGTGTCAATCGTTTTGCCGTGAAAAAGATCACCTGGACGACAAACAACTAATTTTCATAAAAAATGCTTCGCCTATGCGCCTTTTGAGGGCGCATACGGCTTCGCAAGCGGCGCTATGGCCTGAGCGGCCATACGCGCCGCTTTTTTTGTATCTTTTTGTCATCCTTAACAGGCGGTATTTCCATGATATAATGATAGAAATCTGATATATTAATAGATTTATCTTTGTCTGTTTGTTTTAAATAGACAAACTGTTTCACATTTGAATTTAGCATGAGGGATTTTATGAAAAAGAGCGCATTCTGGACGGCTCTTGTCATCGTTTTGACAGGCTTGTGTGGCTGTACTCATGAGGTAGATGAACAGAATGGCTCATCAAATTGCGATATTTCCCAACCTTCTTATTGCGCAGACGGCATGACAGCGATGGTTTGTCTCAATGGACACCAACAAAGGGTGTCGTGTGCCAATGGCTGTAATATGCAGACAGGGCAATGCATACAAACGGTTGTTCCTGAGTGTAATGCCGCCGATTATCCGCGTTGTGATGGCAATGATGCGCTGACTTGTGTGGGGGGGAAAATCTATACGAAACCTTGTGGCAGCTTGATGTGTACAAACGGCACTTGTCAAGACCAGGCCAATCCGACACCAGATCCCGAGTGCAATACTGCCGATTATCCGCGTTGTGATGGCAATGATGCACTGACTTGTATAGGGGGGCAGATTTTTAGCAAACCCTGTGAGGGGCAAATTTGTATCAACGGCACTTGCCAAGACCAGGCCAATCCGACACCAGATCCCGAATGTGATGCCGCCGATTATCCCAAATGCGACGGCAACCATCGGCTGACTTGTGTGCATGGTCAAATTCAGTCTGAATCTTGTGG
Organism: Pseudomonadota bacterium; assembly: GCA_017629415.1. The sequence continues at coordinate 3,387 of JAGBXG010000307.1, forward strand.
TTCACAGACATGCCAAGCCGGAGTTTGCCAAGATATCTCTGCAGAACCCGAATGTGATGCCGCCGATTATCCTAAATGTGATGGCAACACGCTTTTCACTTGTGCTGACGGTCAAATTCAGTCCGAACTGTGTAAACCCGGTCATCATTGTGATGCCGTTTTGGCCCAATGTGTGGAAGACACTTGTGAACCAGGGGCTGTCACATGCCGCGGTTTGTCCGTCGCGACATGCAATAACCAGGGCAAATGGGAACTTGAGGCTTGTCAAAACGGTGAAAAATGTTCCAACGGCGAATGTGTGCCTCGCGGTGATGAACCCGAGGTCGTTTCGTGCGGTGTATTGAACATTTCCGGTTCAAACACTTGTTCGGTTCAACATGGCACAAGCTCGCGTTTCGTGATTCGTGGCGATATTTTGGGTCTGGATAAGACTTATGCCGGCGGCACGGTTATTCTCGATGGGGAGAAAATCACGTATGTCGGCTGTGATTTCGATGCCAATGCATCTGCCAATAAGACGGCTACCGTCATCACATGTCCGGATGGAGTCATCAGCCCAGGCTTTATTAACGGCCACGAGCACATCACATTTTCCAACGGCAAACCGGCCACGTGGGGAGATGAACGCTTTGATCATCGCCATGACTGGCGCAAAGGCAAAAATCAGCATACCGAATTGCCGAGTGATCAGACTTCGAAAAATAACGGGAATTCCGTGGTCGAGATGCGCGCACTTTTGAGCGGCACGACTTCGATTTTTGGGTCGGGTTCAGCGCCGGGATTGGCGCGTAATCTCGATATTAAATCGCAGACCGCCGGAAATGTGCAGGCCGTGTATCAGACTTTTCCACTCGGAGATGCCAGTGACGGCACGATCGTGGAAAATGGCTGCGGTTCTTACAGTTTCCATAGCTCTGTCCGTGAATTCGATGATTCGTGTCCTTATGGACCTCACATTGCCGAAGGCATCAATCAAGGGGCATTGAATGAACTGCGTTGCCTGGGCGGTGCCAATGTCAGCAAGGCTATCGATATCTTTAAACCCAATGTTGCCGTTATTCATGGGATTGCGGCAACTGTCGATATCATCCAAAAAATGGCCCAAAATGGTGTTAAGCTTATCTGGTCTCCGCGTACCAATATTTCATTGTATGGCGATACTGCCCAAGCACCGCTTTATGATACGCTCGGCGTGACGATTGGTTTGGGGACCGACTGGCTTTATTCGGGATCGGCCAATATGCTCCGCGAACTTCAGTGCGTCGATTATTTGAATCAAAATCATTACAGCCTGTATTTCAGCGATTATGAGATCTGGAAAATGCCGACCTATAACACAGCTGTGGCCCTCGGCGTTGATCAGCATATTGGCCAGATAGCCAAAGGATTGCAGGGCGATCTCGTCGTTTTTAAGAAATCTGCCACACGTCAAGGTTACCGCGCCGTCATTGATGCCGAAAATAAAGACGTGCTGCTTGTCACGCTCAGAGGTAATCCGATTTACGGCGATGCCAACCTGCTCAAAGATGGCAGCCAGTTCGATGTCTGCGGCGTCAAGAAAAAATTCGATTTTGACGCCGCCAATGCCAAAGACGAAATCATTCACTTCGAATTTATCGAAGCCGCCGCCAACTATCCCATGTTTTTCTGCGGTACCCCCGAAAATGAACCAACATGTGTACCGGCGCGCCTGAGAAAATCTGATACCCAAGACCAAGGCACGACATCGTATGACGGCGATTATACCGATGCCAACGATGCCGATGGCGATGGCATTGCCGATGATATCGACAACTGCCCAACCATGTTCAATCCCGTGCGCCCGATGGATACCCATCGCAAACAGTCAGATGTCGATGCCGATGGCTACGGCGATATCTGTGACCTATACCCTGCTTGCCAGGCCAATGATGCCAGCTGTGACAATGGCACCTCATTACCCGATGCCGACGGCGACGGCATTGCTGATGAATCCGACAATTGCCCAGATGCCGCAAACAACGATCAAAAAGACACCGATAACGACGGCAAAGGCGATAAATGTGATGCTTGCCCGAGTGAACCCAATCCCGGCCATATGACATGCCCCGATGGTGGCACCTTTGTTCTCGATTTCAGCTGCAGCGGATGTCATGAAGGTTCAGGCTACAGCATGACTTATGTCGATGCCGTGGGCAATTACAGCATCACAGCTTCGGGAATGGTCGGCATATCTGCGGAGTGCAATCATGCCAACGGCATTACCATGACGGGTTCAACAAATTATACAAATTATATCAAAATAACCGGTCTTGACGGCATCGGTACACTATCCATCAGCTATTATTCCTATAATCCTACGGGGCAAAAAGGAACGCTGGAGATTACAGCTGGTACACATCACGATACAATCCAGCACACTTATGATGCAAATCATGTCCAAGAAGTCATTCAATCCTTTACTTATGACGATAATGGTATAAATGAAGTTCTTATCGCGCCAGCAGTCGGAGAAAACACGGGGAATCGCCAAAACCGTATTCACGTGACTAGGGTCAGCTGGACAACACCATAAGTTTTTTTGCTCGACAGAATGGCGCGCTTTCTTCGTCAGCTGCGGCATTCAAGTCGGTCACGTGCGCTAGCACGCTCCCTCCTTTCATGCCTGGCTTCCTCGAAATCACATCCATTCTGCGGCAAAAAACATTCACTATGACGAATGGTAAACTTAATCATGCGTCAGAAACACACAGAATGACACGCTTTCTTCGTCAGCTGCGGCATTCAAGTCGGTCACGTGCGCTAGCACGCTCCCTCCTTTCATGCCTGGCTTCCTCGAAATCACAT
>JAGBXG010000042.1 GCA_017629415.1 Pseudomonadota bacterium
GCACACCATAGCCTCGAAGCATTTGCCAAAGCCATCCCAGGCTCTGACAGTGCCACTGCAAAACTCATTGATATGGCATCCGAAGCACGCTTGGGTCATCCACTGAACGAAGATGACATGCAAAAAGCCGCAGATTTGCTCAAATTAGCCCAAACCGAAGCCGCCCAACAAACACCGGCATGGCGACGCATCCTCGGCTGGATCAATCCTGTGATAAGATTTTAATCTTCTGCTCTGCCCCGGCTCACGCCACGGTATACGCAAAGGTCTTTTTGGGGCTTGAAGGTTTCATTTATCTGTTTATCGTCACTCTCTTACCTATGAGCAAAAAATGTGAATTTGCAACTTATCTCTCTCAATCTCTAGATAGTAGATTTAGAGCTTGCCTGTCTGATAATTCACCGTTCCAATGCTTAAACAACGTATCGTAATTATCAGAAGCCCATGAAATAATCTCATTTTCCCTCCTAAATGGTCTCAAAGGTCTTATATCTCTTTGAGAGGTTATGATAACCGGTATAAGTTCATCACCTACCCCAACCTTTATTCTCATCACATTATGCTGTGTATTTCGTGTACAACCTGCGGAATCTAACCAAATGTCATACGGTAGTCCGGACTCCTGTTTTCTAAGATTAGCCATTTCAAAACAGGTGTGCTTTTCTTCATAACGTCTTCTTTGAATAAGAGTCATATCTCCACCTCACTTAGTTTGAGTTGTTTATTTCTATAGTCACAGCAACAACCATTGTCGCCATCATCACACGCACTTATACCACAGGAAATTTGTCATCCCGTCATCAGCACCATTAAACCGCATATTTTCTGGAGATTCCGAAAACTTTAGCCGTCTGATAAAAAAGGATACGTGACGAAGTATCTGACACCGGAGCCTCAATTTTTGAGTTGCTTATCAATGCCGTAGAATTGGAGTAGACGCAGTGATTCAAGAACAAAATTTTGAACTGCTAAAAAGCATTTTTTACGACAATCTGGAACAAGAGATGTACCTTGCGTTCAGAGAAACCATTGACCGTCTCTGTTTTCCTGACCTTCGTAAATGGTCTGTGGACTCTAACGGGTACAGACTTATCATGTGTGATGGCAAGCCTGTTGGATTCCTAAGGGTCCTCAACAAATACGTAAACGGCATCTACGTGATGCCTGAACACAGGCGTAAAGGTCTTGCTAGAAAAGCCGTAAGGCAGTTTATCGCTGACGGCGGCGAGATTGAAACTCTGCATATAGTGCGCGGAAACAAGACTGCACAGGCTTTCTGGAAATCAGTTTTCAAACTGAAAAAGATGGATTCCTGTCCAACGAACACCTTATACCGTGTAGTTGGTCTTCGGTAGAAAAGGTAAAACCACCAACATCATCAATAGTTAAGGAACAGGGATTCTTTCACCTGTACGACACCTTGTTCCTTAATCCTGCTGAATGACGAACCGCCAGACTCCAAATACATGTGTCTCTTGTAAAGATGTTTTGGCACATCTGCTGTCATGTCGAACTCACCTCGTTTCCCGTCGTAGGACAATACCCAGCGAACACCACGTCGGTTCAAATCTTCAAGATAAGAAAAGAATCTACCGTGGTCGAATTTTCCTGCGTACATTCCCTTTGTTCCAATATACGGAGGGTCTAAGTACACAAGGTCTCCACTTGTTGCATCTTTTGTTGTCTCTTCATAGTCTGCACATACGAATGATACGTCGTGAACTGCTGAAGACCATACGTGAATGATTTGTTTTAGTTTTTCAGGGTGGATGCCTGGTCTCCCGATATGAAACGAGCTATTGAACTCTCCCTTTTCATTGAATCTTATCAGTGCGGCTCACGCCGGGGCTTTGCCCCGGAGACCACACAAAAAAAAGGGGCTATGCCCCTTTGGAATTCTGCAATCTTGAGTTTGCTTTGGAACCCTCTCCTATTGGGAGAGGGCTACCGTCAAACGGCATAAGGTAAAATCCCTGGCAAAATCTCCTAGTTGACAGCCGGCGAGCAGTAAATACTGCATGCACCGTTACCGTTCTGATCGCCATCATCACAGGATTCACCATATTCGGCCTGAATGATGCCGTCACCACAACGAATAGGCAATGTACAATCGGCGTTACAGGTACCATAGGAACCGTTATTGATGCCGTTGTCACATTCTTCGTATGCTGCATCAACAATAGCATCACCACAGCGCGGCGGGAAATAGCTGCAACCAAGGCCGCAGCCGCCGTAAGAACCATCGTTGACGCCGTCGTCGCAGACTTCACCAATCCAGCCTTGAACAACGCCGTCACCGCAAACCGGTTTGGTACATTTGGACGTGCAGTTGTCTTTGTCCGAGGTATTGCCGTCATCGCATTCTTCGCCTTCTTCAAGGACACCGTTGCCGCAGCCGGCTTTCTGGCAGTTGGCAAGGCAACCCGAACCCGGTTTGCCATTGTTTACACCTTCGTCACAGGCTTCAGGAGCTTCGACAACACCGTTACCACAATTAATATTGCTGGCGTATTTACACGATTCCGTGCAGCCTTCGCCGCCATCGCAGTCTTCACCGGCTTCAATGACACCGTTGCCGCAATGTGCTGCCAGCTGACAATTCACACAACCGTGCTGAATGGCATAATCATCATTGACGTGGCCATCGCCAAGATCGCAAACTTCGTTGCCGCGAATCAAACCATCGCCGCAAACAGCATCGCATGTACTCGGTCCCATATCGAGGAAACCAGACAGCTCAAGTTTGAAGTTGGAATCGGCTGTATAACGTTCAGCATGGAAGAAACTGATCGGATAAATACCGCCTTCATACAACTCATAAGTTTTGTCGTATTTTGCACCTGTTTCCGCGTTCTTTTCACCTCTAAGCTGGAAGCTGCCATTAGATGCCGAATGACAACCACCGAGATCGATAGCCTGTTTGCCATTCACAAACACCCAAACATCGTCATCACCCGTGAAGTTTAAGCGTTCATTGTTACCACGGAATTTAAAGTAAGTTTGAATATGCGTGGTGAAATGGAAGTTCTGGTCTTTTCTTCCGCTATCCTGGTTCCCTTCATTGCCATAACCACGATCAGTCAATGGGAAGAATCTGTTGCTGCTAAACTGGTATTTGCCGGTGTTTTTGTCAGCAATATTGAGTTTGATAGCTTCTTTGAACGTCTGATTGATACCAGGATAATCGCGATACCACATTTGGAATGAGTTTTCACCAATCTCAGCAGTGCTGGTTCCGCCCCATCCGCCGTCACATTTACCTGCAGAATTCCACACAGGAAGACCGTCAGCCCCTAACGTATCCTTTACGATATCCGTACAAACACTGCCCGGGTTACTGCGTTGGAAATCGGGATGCCCCTTGCCGCCACGGAATTTTTCACCATAACTCTTGGCCATATCATTGGTGATACAACCATCTTTCGCTGTGGTTGTAGCATTGCGGCATTCTGATGAATCATAACCTCGGAAATCGCGATATGTCGCCTGTAGGTTAATGACATCGGGATAATCATAGGAATATTCCGTACAAGAGAAACCTTCTTCATGCGTACAAATGGAAGAACAGCCGTCACCGGATACGAGGTTGCCGTCATCACATTCTTCGCCGGCTTCCCAAATGGTAATGCCGTCACCGCAAACAGGCTTACATGTGCCGTCATCACTGCAAACAAAGATCGATTCACGTTTACAGAAGGGATCGCAGCCATCACCAGCCAGGCGATTGCCATCATCACACATTTCGCCTTTATCCACAAAAGTATCGCCGCAAGCACCTTTGACACAAGATGTCCCTGCAGCTTCGCAACGCCAGCCCGTCTGAATCATACACAAATCTGTGCAGCCAGCCGTTTTCTTACCAGGCCCTTCGTCACATTCTTCGGCACCTTGCAATACGCCATCACCGCATTTCGCGGTATTCGTGCAAGCTTGACCCGGTGTAAGGCATTCATAACCGGCATCAATCTGACAACCTGTGCAACCATCATTATCTTTATGATTGCCGTCATCACATTTTTCATCGCCTTCGACTTTGCTATCACCGCAAACCGATTCATGACAAACACCGCCGGTTTCGGGGCAGGCAAAACCGGTTTCACGTTGGCAATAGGGATCGCAACCATCACCGGTTTCACGGTTGGCATCGTCGCAATCTTCATCACCAGCCACGAGACCATCACCGCAGGCACTGGCATAACAGCCATGTTCAACATCACATATCCAGCCTGCTTCGAGCATACATTTAGAGCTGCAGCCGTCACCATCTACGGTGTTGCTGTCATCACATTTTTCAGTGCCTTCGACTTTGCCATCACCGCAGACAACTTCGCGACAATTCTTACCTTCAGGACAATCCCAGCCCATCTCAATTTGACAGCCGCCAGAACAGCCGTCGCCTGCCGTCTTATTGCCATCGTCGCAAGTCTCACCTGCATCTAAAACCGAGTTGCCGCAAGCAGTCGGCTCAGCAGGATTTTGGCTCGGATCATCACCGGGATCAGGATCCACCACGACTTTTTCACACGGTTCACCCGGCGTCTCACAATAATATCCAGGCTCTAAACCGCAAACATCACTGCAACCATCGCCGGAAAGATAATTACCATCGTCACAAGTCTCACGATGCGTAATCAAGCCATCGCCGCAATAACGATAGTTTTCATCATACCGGCAAATCACATTACAAACATTGTAGTCAGTCGTGGAATCACTGTTGCCATCACATGCCTCACCATGCTCTTTGCTGACAATATTGTCCCCACATTTCAAAGGATTTTGACAAGTCACTGTGCAGCCGTTTCCCGTCATCGAATATTCCACCGGATTATCGCCAGGATCACAGGCTTCGCCATCATCCTTTTGGCCATTGCCGCAATTCTCGTGAATACAAGGTTTGCCAGCTTCGTCACAATGATAACCCGATTCCACGGCTTTGCAGTCTGCACTGCAGCCATCACCGTCCGAATCATTGCCGTCATCGCAAACTTCATCGGCATCCAATGAACCATTACCGCACAAATCCGTCTGAACACAAAGCTGACCAGGCGTCGGACAATCATAACCATTTTCACGATGACAATCCGAAGCACAGCCATCACCGCTGACAACATTGCTGTCATCACATTGCTCGCCGGCATCCAATGAACCATTGCCGCACATCACAATGTCTACATCGACTTCACTGCAGGCACCGCCCTCAGAAGGACAAGTATAACCATACTCTAGCTCGCAAGCCGAACTGCAGCCATCACGACCCACTTTATTTCCGTCATCACACTGTTCACTACCTGCAACAATACCATCACCGCAAACAGCTTCAACGCCAGGTTCACCAGGTTTGCCAGGTTCGCCAGGTTGATTCGTATTCGGATCATCCGGCAATGTTCCTGGAACACTGTCATCCGAACACCCAACCATCAAAAAACAGCTCAATGCTGCCCATAAAAACCATTTCTTTGACATCGTTACCTCCTTATCAGTAGCGAATCCATTCTTCAATAATGCCATCGCCATTATTATCGCGCCCAACTTGAGCAATACTGCCTTCGGCATTAAATATTGTTACTGTCTCACGTTTGCCATCACAAGCCACATCAATTTCCTCGCGAGTCAATACACCCTTGCGGTAAAATCGAAGCAGATTGGGATAAACTTCGAAATGACTTTCGCCATCAATCGCGACGCTGTTGCATGACTGCTGATAAAATTCCGTTCGCGCCAGCAAACCATCATCGTAATACAACATGCGATCCGTTATACCATCGAAATTCGCATCAATTTCTTCCCGGATCAACTCTTCCTTTGCATTGTAAAACATAAAACGATCGACTCGACCGTCAAAATTTAAATCCAGCTCCTGACGAACCAGCATCAGCTCGCCTTCACCTTCCTCATCGCTCGCTTTTTTGTACGTATAAAACTTCCATAAATCGACTTGACCATCATGATTCATATCAAAAACCTGACGTTTCATCCCCGTATTGTCAAAACGATGATTCTCAAATGCTTCCTTAAAAACAAGACGCTGACCCACATTCGTTTTCTTACCCGAAGATGCGCACCCAAACACCAACATCGCAATAAATATCAACGATAACAAACAAAACATGCGATTTTCAATACGCTTCATGCCTTTACCCCTGGCTCTTCATGCCATGACGCTTTAAAATGATGCAAATTTCTCGATATCCAATTTCCCATAGACCCATAAGCCGCAAGGATAAATCCATATTATGCCATATCATGAGAAATTTTCTCATTCAACTTGCGTTCTTACAGCCAAATTCCACTTAAAAATCAAGCCCCAATATATGAACATAACCCAATGCATGCGGTTCTGCACAAAATATTGCACGCTTCCCCCCCAACTATAGAATTTTTATGATAAGGGGACTGACGCCCCCTTCGGCGCTATTTGGCGCGGCGTATGGCGCAACGCGACATAGCCCGCGCCGCAGGGCGTATGACGGCCAAAGGCCGACATAGCCCGCGCCATACCGCGCAAATACGCGCCTACCCCCAACGGCGCTATGCCAAATGGCATACGCGCCTTTAATTTGCCCTCATATTTCACGTCAAAAATTTCATCCCTATCATTCCCATGACCACAAACACACCCAACACACCCATCGTCTTCGTCGCTTGCAACGCCAGATACTCACATGTCGCCATGTCACTCAAAACACTCAGAGCTAATCTGCCGACAAGTTTGCACGACAAATCAACCTGTCTTGAATATACCATTCAGAATGATGTCACCGACGCTGCCTACGATATCGTCAAATTGCAGCCCAAAATCGTCGCCGTCAGCGTCTACCTCTGGAGCATTCACTTCGCACGACAGCTCGTCGAAATCTTAAAAAACGCCACCCCGCAAACAAAAATCATGATCGGCGGCCCCGAAATCGCCGACCCAGAATCGCGCCTTCATGATGCACTTTTTAACCTCGCGGATCATATCATCGTCGGAGAAGGCGAACATGCCATCGCCGCTTTGTGCCAAAAATATCTCGAAAGCCCCCAAACTGCAGCACAAAACTATCCGGAACTGGCCGATTTGCTCGATCAGCATATCATTCATGCCCCGCGTATCGACGTCAAAACCCTCCAATTGCCTTACGACGAATACACCGACGACGACTTGGCACACCGCATCCTATATGTCGAAACCGCCCGAGGATGCCCTTACCGCTGTGCCTTCTGCCTCAGTGCCACCGACAAACCTATGCGCTATTTTGAACTCGAACCCCTCCTCGATGCGTTTAAAAAATTACTCTCAAGAGGGGCCCGCGCGTTCAAATTCCTCGACAGAACCCTCAACGCATCCCTCTCTCGCGCGCTCGCGATACTCGACTTTTTCATGCCATGGAAAGATGAAATCGCCCTCCATTTCGAAATGGTTCCACACGAAATCCCGGATGCACTCATCGAAGCTATGGCCAAATATCCAGCCGGTGCCATCCAAATCGAATTCGGCGTCCAAACTCTCACACCGCATGTCGCAAACCTCATTCACCGGCAACTCGATGCCGAAAGACTGCTCCATAATCTGGCAAAACTGCGCGCAAATACCGGCGTCCATATCCACGCCGACCTCATTGCAGGACTCCCCGGCGAATCCTTCGAACAATTCGCCGCCGGCTTCGAAAAACTCAAAACCTCAGGCGTCCAGGAAATCCAGCTCGGCATCCTCAAACGCCTCAAAGCTTCCCCACTCGACCGCATGGCCGAAACATGGAACCTCAAATTCTCCAGCCTCCCACCCTATGAAATCTTGCAAACCCCAGATATGTCCTTCGAAGACCTCACCAAATTCAAAAGATTTGCAAAATTTTACGATACACTCGTCAATAACGCCAACTTCCCCGATACCGTCAAACGCATCTGTGAACCCGATTTTTTCCACCGTTTCATGGATTTAACCACCTGGATTTACCATCAAACCATTGCCACTCAAGGCATCTCACAGACGCGATGGGTCAAACTCCTGTTCCAATATATGACCGAAGTCGCACAAATCCCCGAACCCGAAGCCGCACAAACCCTCATCGGCGACTACCTGCGCTCAAGAAAAGAAGATATCCCCACCATCCTTAAACCCCATCTGCCCGCCGATTTCAGCATTTCACAAACCAAACGCAGCCTCAAACACGATGCCGGACACATCCGACAACAAAAACATCTCGATGCTTAATGTTTTGAAGCTCTGACCCAAACCACGCCAAGGGGCTAGCCCCTTGGAACCCACCATACGAGACGATTTTCGTGGGTTGAACGCGTACTGATGCATGACATTTTTTCACCCAACACTTTGCAATATATTCACATAATTAGCAAAATAACGCACAAAATTTACCAACCACACAGCAACGCAATATACCACACACAAATAAACCATTTTTTTAAATATTATCCAAATGACCCATCAAGTCATCAATCCACTTTCTCAAACATTTACCTGGAAAAAACTGATCAAATTCGCGATGCCCAATATCGCGATGCTGATCTTTATTTCCCTCTATTCCGTTGTTGACGGCTTTTTCGTGGCACGTTTTGTCAATGATATCGCCATTGGCAGCCTCAATATTGTCTTTCCACTTCAAAGCCTGGAAATGGCATTAGCCTTTATGCTGGCAACCGGTGCCAGCGCCATTGTTGCCAAACAAATGGGCGAACATAAACCCGATGAAGCATGCCAGAATTTTACACTCATCACCGGCATTGCCGTGCTTTTGAGCTTATTTTTTGCAATTTTCGGCAATCTTTTTATCGAAGATATCATGCAATGGCTAGGCGCAAGCGAATTGCAACTTGAACAGTGCTGTGATTACGGGTTTATCATTCTCTTATTTGCGCCTGCTTATTTCCTGCAACATTTATTTCAAGTCTTTTTTGTCACAGCCGGTCGTCCCGGACTCGGTCTGATCGTCACCCTTGCTGCCGGTCTGACCAATATGCTGCTCGATTACCTCTTTATGGGGATATGGAATTTGGGCATCAAAGGCGCTGCTTGGGCAACCATCTCCGGATACATGATCGTTGCCATCACAGGACTCATCTTTTTTATCCAAAATCAAAAAGGCACTCTGTACTTCAAAAAGCCTGTATGGAGATCCCCCATCGTCCTCAAATCATGCACAAATGGCGCTTCCGAAATGGTCTCAAATCTGGCCGTCGCCATCACCACATTCCTCTTTAACTATGTTTTTATGAAATTCTTTGCCGAAGCAGGTGTCTCCGCCATCTCAATCGTGCTTTATTTGCAATTTATCTTTACGGCAATCTTCTTCGGCTTCTCAGGCGGTGTTGCCCCTATTATCAGCTACAAATTCGGCAATAAAAACAACATCGAATTAAAAGCAGTCATACAAAAAAGCCTCATTTTTATCATCGTAACATCTATCCTCATGTTTATCCTCTCACATGTCTTCATTGACGATATGCTGACATGGTTTGTCGATCCCGACACCCCCGTTTATCAAATCTCTATCGACGGCTTCCCTAAATTTGCTTTTTCATTCCTGTTCATGGGCATCAGCATCTTTGCCTCGGCCATGTTTACTGCCCTTTCCGATGGCAAAACATCCGCCATCATCTCATTCGGCAGAACCTTTGTTTTTTTAGCCCCTGCCATTCTGCTGCTTCCCCTTGTCTTGGAAGCCGATGGCGCATGGCTTGCGGTTTCAGTTGCCGAACTCCTCGGAGCTGTCGTTTCCATCTTCTATCTCATCAAATATCGCATCCAATGAAATAAAACACTGCATAAATAAAATGGATTTCAATGTAGCGGAATATCCTACATTAAGTTACATGTTTAACAATGAATGGCAACGTCTGTGACAAAATTGCCAGACATTTGCATATACAATTTCTACGCAAATTTTGCTTACCCCTGACTAGTCACATAATGATAAACTTAAATGCTTACAAAGCTGAGCTCAAATCCCTCAAGCTTCAGAATTTTTTGCTCCTGATTATTGCAGGTTTTATCAACGCTTTTGGCGTGACTGTTTTTCTTTATCCTGTCAGCCTGTATGACTCGGGAATTTCAGGCACGTCCATGTTGCTCGCCCAACTTTTCCCAGATATTGGGCTGTCCCTTTTCCTGCTTATCATCAACGTGCCGCTTTTTATTTTTGGCTTCAAACGACAAGGCTTGGCATTTACAATTTATTCTATTTTTGCCGTAGCCATCTACTCACTCGGTGCCTTTCTTATCACAGATGTACTCCCCATTGATGTCAGCATCGCATCTCCGTTAGCCAAAACAGATCTATTTTTATGCGCCATTTTCGGCGGTCTCATTTCAGGCGTCGGCAGCGGTATGACCA